>CALGUM010000001.1 GCA_937902295.1 uncultured Candidatus Saccharibacteria bacterium
TAGCGTCGATTGCTGCGGCGCAGCACTACCGGGTTATTATTCCACAAAATGCAACTCAAGGCGCGCGGCCCAATCTCGTATCATAGGTGCTCGTAAGCGCACGTCGGTAACGTAAACGTTTATTTTTGTAGCAATTATCGTGAGTATTGCAACCAATTTGCTATTCAGAGTAGCCTCGATCATGCTTGGGGTATGACAACAGCAACACCACAAGACGTCATCATAGTTGGGGGCGGGGCAGCAGGCCTTTCGGCCGCCATGGTGCTCGCAAGAGCCCACTATACTGTAACAATCGTCGACAACAATCAACAAAGTAACTTAGTAGCGCCAGAAGCGCATGCAGTATTTACGCGTGATAATACCAGTCCGGCAGAGCTCTACACTACCGCTCGCGCACAGCTAATGCAGTATCCTTCGGTGCAGTATATTGATGATACGGTACTCACTCTTCGAAAAGATGGGGTGTTTCAGGCACAGCTACAAACTGGGACTACACTTTCGGCACACACCGTCGTATTGGCCCAGGGAGTAACCTATCAATTGCCTGATATTCCCGGACTACAAGCGCTGTGGGGCACAAAGGTATGGCATTGCCCGTACTGTCACGGCTACGAAGCCTTCGGCAAAAAAATCCTTGCTATCATGGATGCAGAGAAGACCAAACATATGAAGCTTTTCCTGCCAAAATGGGTCGAGGACGTAGCCTATACAGACTCTGCATTGGCACTCCGTGTCGACGACACACCTATGGGTGTCAAAGTAACCTTCACGAATGGGGAGGTGGGGGAGTTTGATGAAATTCTTGCACAAACAGCGTTCGTAGCTCGCGACAAATTAGCCGATGATCTGGGTTGCAAGCGAGATGCATCGGGCGCTGTGACTGTAGACTCAATGAATATGACTACGGTGGACGGCGTCTACTCCGCAGGTGATCAGTCCTCTGCCATGAAACAAGTTAATCTTGCAGTGGCAGCGGGGCATATCGTAGGGACAGCGATTACCTTGCGCCCACGCTAACGGATCGTATTATAAATCACCTTCATAGAAATCTTCAGCAGAGAGCTTGTTTATGTTACTTTGCTTGATATCACGCGCATCATGATCCTCGGCCGCCTGGATCTGTGTAGTTTGTTTACGCTCAGGTAATGGTACGACCGGCACAACATTGCTTGCTTCGGTTTCAATATCTTCTTCTGGCGAGATAGGTTCCACAGGATGGCTATGTTTTGTAAAATTATGCACATCTGCAGCGGTCGGCTCACGTCCAGTATCGTCGATTGGGTCTGGTTTCATATATTCCACAGTAGCCTACAATCTTGCCAAATACAATGCCACGATGAGCCGATGTAATTTTGTTTCCTAGCTTGACACAGCAATACGTCTAAGCGCTATACTAAGAGTAGCTATGTAGGTACTGGTGGATACCTTTCCACTTACAAGCTAACAACGACTAACGTCCGAAAAAGACGTTCTACACCTCCAACGTGGTAAAAAGAATGGGCACTTTGAGCGGTCAACCATTCCTCTCCACCGCTGGAACACTCCAAAATCCGTTCGCTACATCCAATAAGATTAGCCCTTTTCGCCAGAAAAGAGTCAGGAGTGAAATTACATGAAAAACTTTAAAAATAAACCCGTTCACGTCACACGTATGAGTTTTGGCCGAGATATGCGTGCATATCCTCAGGCGATCGAGCTCGATGGTCGAACCTATGAGTTCATAGATCGAGGTCTCAGCTGCACTGTGCAGCGTAATGGCGATCGATCCCATATCCTCACACTGACCGATGGAATCCGTCATTTTTGGATTCGAGAGGGAAGTAGGGGGTGCTGGACACTCATCGACATGAGTACGTAACAATAAAATCAGCACCAATAGTCGGTGCTGATTTTATTGTTACGTAGTATTGCCGCTACATAGAATCTGCATTATAGTACGAGCATGGAACCAACACACAACAAAAAAATTATTCGTCGTACACTTTACATCGGCACAATTGTCGTGCTACTCGCAGTCATTGCTGGACTTGGGTATTATGCATACTCCGCCCAGCAACAGCTCGACGCACTAGAACAGCAACAAGCATCTTCACAAAAAAAGCTCATGGACCGCGTGGCTATCTTAGAAAAAAATAATAAAGATTTACTCGCTGCGGCTGATACCTCGACGCCTGCACAAACCGAAACAGTCGCAGTAGATGATACTACGGCAATAATTGCAGCCGCTACACAATTTGCCGATAGCAACGGCATTGCCTATACCGCCCCTTTGCAAGTCGCAGACAGATACGGTGACTTCGCGGAGGTACGTGCTACCTCTGCAGGTCTTGTACTCAAAAAAGCAAGTGACTCATGGACCGTCGTATCTCACGGCCAACAACTCAATCTTGATGATGCGCGCACGCATGGCATTCCTATTGACGCAACGTCCCCGCTGTATCAATCGCTCACCCCCGAGGAGCGCCAAGGAATTATAACCCGATAAGTGCCGCGTAGAAAATATCCTCGTGTTACAATACCACCAGCTTTGTAGGCTGGTGGTATTTTTAAAACTCGCCCAATGTCGTTAGTGAAAAAATGTTCACTGCGCCGTGACACAAAACGGAGCATACTTGAGTTATAACAAGGAGAAGCATCATGGCAACACCAAGCACACTACACAAGACTAAATATCAAATGTTTCGTCAACAAACGATCCCGCAGGAACTTCGAGCATTTTGTGAAGTGTTTGAGTGCTCGGTAACATATCCGGTGCCGACCAATCGGGATCCATATCCCAGCAGTATTCCGCTAGTGAGCTGTTTTGGTGCAACACTCCCTGAATATCGTTGCACACGAGGAGTGTAAAATGAATAAAACTTTCGAGCGACCCATTCCTGTAGGTCCGGAAATACCCGTGTCCATGCGCTACGAACTCACCGGAAAGTCCCGTCTGCTCCCGGCATACCTCGTGGGCAGTCTCCGCAATATTCTGAGCCGCAATCGGCTGCGCATTCATAAATCCACGCAACCCAATAAGTGGCTGCACCCGACGCCGCATAAGCAACCACGCACCGTCATCCGCTCGACGTACCGCCAGCAGTAGGGTGGAGTAGGCGCGGTCAATCATGCGCGCCTGCGCTTTGAGCGCACCTTTACCCACACGCTTGCCCTCACTCGTCAACGCATAGCGACCTTCATGCGTCTTCTCGACTAGCCCAGCACGGATAACTTTCTTGAGATGATAGTCAAATGCCTTATTCTCTAGCATATCGGGCTTCAACTCCCCAAATCGCATACTATCGGAAAATGCCAGCGTATAGACGATAGTTTTCTGAATATGATGCTCTAACATAGGTATAGTATAACTGGTATCTAACGTGAGTGACATACGGTCAAAACCCTACTACTTTACCCTGCGAGGGAGTAGTCTTGGGCTATCATACATAACTTGCCATAACATCTTTATTCTTGTATAGTTAGATTGTTTATACCATCCGGTATACGCATCGCTCCTTTACATACAAGTAGGTGACGACGTGACAAGTAGTATTGTGCGTGATCACCTCAAGGTAGATCACAACAAAATCCATACGCCGGGAAGTACTACACACCACATTCAGAAGACGGCGCATGTTCGTGCTGACTCTACTATCACTGCGGCTAAAAAAGCACGTGAGACACGGCGCTGGGTACAAACCCTCAACGATACTTTATCTGCGCTCACCGAAGAAATAGAACTACTGACTCCTGTACTCGATGAACTAGTTTGGCAGACGCATCAGCTACACTATGAGGCGAATAGAGCAAGTAGAAAAGGGGATGTATCGGCAGCACGCTACTTCA
>CALGUM010000002.1 GCA_937902295.1 uncultured Candidatus Saccharibacteria bacterium
ACTCTTTAAAAATCATTTTGATTTAACTGAAAACGAGCAGTTTATCGCTCGGCAAATTCTCAAAGAAATTGTATCTCGACTGACATTTATGAGTAATGTGGGACTTAACTACCTCGAGCTCGGCCGAGCTGCGAATACGCTCAGCGGTGGCGAGGCTCAGCGTATCCGGCTGGCGACACAGATTGGTTCGGGCTTGCAAGGAGTGTTGTACGTACTTGATGAGCCATCAATTGGTCTGCATCAGCGTGATAATGACCGTCTCATTGCAACACTCAAGCGACTCCGCGATCTCGGCAATACTGTACTTGTCGTAGAGCATGACGAAGATACGATTCGCGAAGCCGATTACTTGCTTGATATTGGGCCTGGTGCAGGTGTACAGGGCGGTCAGGTGGTGGCAGCCGGTACGCCGAGCGAAGTGGCGCAGAACCCAGATAGTATCACGGGTCGCTACTTGAATGGTACAGAAAAAATCGATGTGCCAAAAAAACGCCGTACCTTACAGCAAGACCGGGCAGTCATTGTACGAGGTGCGCGAGAAAATAATCTCAAAAGTATTGATGTGACAATCCCTCTAGGTGTCATGACAGTAGTGAGTGGTGTGAGCGGAAGTGGTAAGTCAACACTAGTCAACGATATTCTAGCCAAAGAACTTGCAGCGCGACTACACCGTTCTCAAGTGGTGCCTGGTACGCACGATAATATCGAAGGTATCGATTTACTCGACAAAGTAATCGTGATTGATCAATCTGCAATCGGTCGCACGCCTCGATCAAACCCTGCAACCTACACAGGTATTTTTACTCCAATTCGTGAGCTTTTCGCGAGTACGCCAGAGGCAAATATTCGCGGCTACAAAGCCGGACGATTTAGCTTTAATGTCAAAGGTGGACGCTGCGAGAACTGTCAGGGCGATGGAATGATCAAGATCGAAATGCATTTTTTGCCGGATGTATACGTTACCTGTGATGTATGTAATGGTAAACGGTATAACCAAGAAGCGCTTGAGATAAAATACAAGCACAAGACTATTAGCGATATACTCGATATGACGGTAGAAAGCGCTGCAGAATTCTTTGAAAATGTACCGACGGTGCAGCGCAAGTTGCAGACTCTCGTAGATGTAGGACTCGGGTATATTCGGTTGGGACAGCCAGCGACAACATTTAGTGGTGGCGAGGCGCAGCGAATCAAACTGGCAAGCGAACTATCGCGGCGATCAACTGGAAAAACCATGTATATCCTCGATGAACCAACTACCGGACTACACTCGGCTGATGTGAAGCGACTGATGGGCATATTGCAGCAGCTTGTCGAAGGTGGCAATAGTATGGTGATTATCGAACATAATCTTGACGTGATTAAATCGGCCGATCATGTCATCGATATGGGGCCCGAAGGTGGTCAAGGCGGCGGTATGGTTGTCGCAGAGGGCACACCTGAAAAGATTACACGGATAGCCCAGTCATTTACGGGCAAATACCTCAAGCCACTCCTTAAATAAGAAGTACGTTAGTGAGTTCCGATAAAAAATGGTATAATAGTAGCACTATCATTAGTATTTCCGAAAAGGTATCCATGAAAGGAGAAGTATGGGGAATAAAATAGAACTCACACTAGAAGAACGCACGGTGCACGGTAAAAAGGTTGCACAGCTACGCAAGGAGTCAATTGTACCGGCTGTTGTATACGGTCCAGGTATGGATCCAGTGAATGTGCAGGCGCCACATAACACGCTTGAAAAAATCTACCGCCAGGCTGGCACGCACACGCCAGTGCATATTACAGTTGGCACAAAAAAGCGTATCGCACTTATCAAAGACGTTGACTTTGATGTAGTCAAGCACACCATTAATCATGTCGCGTTTCATGCCGTGAATGCAAAAGAAACGGTTGTCGCAGAAATTCCAATCGTGCTAACTGGTATCGGGGAGAGCGAAGCAGAAAAAGCTGGACTTGTTGTCCTGCAATCGCTAGAAAAAATTGAAGTCAAGGCGCTACCGATGGACTTGCCAGAATCACTCGAAGTCTCGATTGTAAATCTCAAAGACTCGTCGGAGAAATTGACTGTTGCGGACATTGCGATTCCAAAAAATGTTGAACTTGTGGATAATCATGCAGGAAGTGCTGATGACGAAGAGGCGCACAGTATCACTGAGCTAGTTGTGGCAAGTGTATACGAGCCAAGTGCCCTCCAGGCTGCAAATGAAGCTGCTGGTGGCGACGCAGAAGAGGCATCTGCTGACGCAGTAGAGTCCGAAAACGGAACTGAAGCTGCTGCTGACGAAGAAAAGTCAGAATAGTTCGGTAAAGTCTACTATGTAAATAGCACCCCGATGGGGTGCTATTTTTTGATACTGCAAAAGTGCGTCATGTATTTTGGTGATTATTCTTCGATAAATCCGCCACTTTGATGGCTCCAGAGGTTGGCATATATGCCATTCTCGCGCAACAAGGATGCGTGAGTGCCGTCTTCTACGATAGTACCTTTGTCTAGTACGAGAATACGATCAAGTTTTGCAATGGTAGAGAGGCGATGTGCTATCACAAGGGAAGTACGTCCTTTCATAAGTATTTCGAGCGAATCCTGAATGAGTTTTTCTGATTCGCTATCGAGCGCCGAGGTTGCTTCGTCTAAGATAAGTATGGGAGCGTCTTTTAAGATGGCGCGCGCAATCGCAATGCGTTGACGTTGTCCGCCAGATAATTTCACACCTCGTTCGCCAACGAGTGTCGCGAGTCCATTTGGCAACGCATCGATAAAGTCGAGTGCATTGGCTTGTTGTGCAGCCTGACGAATTTGTGCATCAGTTGCATCAGGTTTTCCGTAGGCAATGTTTTCGCGAAGAGTCCGGTGAAATAGCATAGGTTCTTGGGGCACATAAGCGATATGGTCACGAAGACTGCTCTGTGCAAGATGTCGAATGTCTTTTCCTCCAATTGTGATCGATCCTTCGGTGACATCCGCAAAACGGAGCAAGAGGTGAGTGATCGTTGTTTTACCGGCGCCTGAATGCCCTACGAGTCCCACTTTTTGACCCGAAGGAATCGTTAGGTTGATCGCATCGAGTACGTTCTCTTTACCGTCTTTGTAGCGATATGATGCGTCTTTAAACTGAATCACAGGGTGAGGGGTGGTGAGTGCGGCAGCATCATTACTGTCTTTTACATCAATGTCAGTCGTGAGCATGTCGCTCATTGGCGCAGCATCAAGAAAGAGTTGGTCGTACCCGTTGAGCATTTCACCGAGTGTGAAAAGTTGCGACGCGATACGCTGTAAATAGGTAAGCGTAAATACAGCCATAGCAACGTCCATCCTGTCATCGATGACTAGGTAGGCACAAAGTCCCACGGCAATAATCTGCACGGACGTCATAACAAATACGCGTGCCGAGCCTTCAAAAGCCATAAAGCTAAAGTCGCGGACATAAATGTCACGGAAACGACGATTCTTTTTCGACAAGGCCTCGATTTCAGTTTCTTCGTGTGCGAAAGTTTTTACTATAAGATTATTGGTGACTGCATCAGCGACGCTGCCGTGTATTTCTCCGATCAGCTCCTTGCGCTCTTTGCGCCACGGAGCTCGTTTTTTTAAGCTCCATCGCACTTGAATAATAAGTGTCGTAATGAGAATCACGATGATCCCAGCTAGGATAAGTGAATGCGTAGCGACAATGGCGAGACCCACGCCAACCGACATGATGAACCCTAGTGTTCGAATGACAAAAAGATCTTGCAAAGATGTTGCGGCGCGTACAAAATCAATATAGCGACTCGTGAGTGCACCAACCTTTTGATTGACGAAAAAATTAATATCTTTGCGTAGTAGTGTAGCAAATGTCGTATCGCTCAACGATTGACGCACTTTGCCTTCGTGTCGTATGAGAGTCTGAAACCCAATGACATTCGACAACACACCGGCCATGCCGACGGCAGCTGCGGCTATGAGGCTACTGCGAATTGTATCTGTATCACCCGATGACAACCCGCCGATTGCTTGACTGAAGAAATAGGGGAGGAGGGTGTCAATAAAAAGTGCACCGAGGGGAATCGATATGAGCATGATAATAAAACTAGTTTTATACAGACGCACGTGCGCCCAGTAAAGTTTGAGAGTGTTTTTATTTGTCGCCATAGAGAAACCTTTTACGTTAGTGCAATGTGATAGGGGGGGTGAATCTGACGGATTCGTATATTCAAGTGTCGGATGAATAGGAGATCTTGTAGCAAGACCGTGATGTAGTAACTATAGCACACACTGCGTATATTTGCAAAAAAATCACCGCCACTTGCATGACGAGGGGGCTCGAATATGCTATAATAAGCTATATGCAGAAAATACTTCTCTACTATAAATTTACACCTCTCAAAGACCCTGAGTCAGTCAAACTTTGGCAGAAAACCTTGACAGACAGCCTCGGATTACGGGGTCGTATACTTGTAAGTGAGCATGGACTCAATGGTACTGTCGGCGGTGAGATGGACGATCTCAAGATGTATATAAAAGAAACAAAAAAATTCCCAGGATTTAAAGATATCGTGTTCAAGTGGAGTGATGGAAGTCGGGAAGACTTTCCACGTATGAGCGTCAAGCATCGCCGAGAGTTAGTTGGATTTAAGAACTCTGATGATGAATTTGATGTCGATGAAGCAGGAGTAGTCGGTGGTGGAACACACCTCAAGCCTAGTCAAGTTCATGAGTTGGTTGAGCAATACGGCGATGACGTGATATTTTTCGACGGACGTAATGAGCACGAAGCCAAGATCGGTAAATTCAAAAATGCGATTGTACCAAACACGAATACGAGCCGTGACTTTATAGCCGAACTTGAAAGTGATAAGTATGACGAAATAAAGAACAAAAAAATCGTTACCTATTGTACCGGTGGTATTCGCTGCGAAGTTATTTCTGCCATGATGAAGAAGCGAGGGTTCGAAGATGTTTACCAGATCGATGGGGGAATTGTAAAGTACGGCGAAGCGTACGGAGACGATGGCCTATGGGAAGGAAGTCTACGCGTGTTCGACAATCGTATGACGGTTGAATTTAGTGATCATGCAAAGACTATTGGAGAGTGTACTCATTGCCACGGTGCAACAAGCAATTTTGAAAATTGTGCACATATGGAGTGTAATGATCTCGTATTAATTTGTGAGAACTGCAAACAAAATCCTGACTTACTCTTTCATACTTCGGAGTGCAAAACGACACACGAAGCAAAAATTGGCGCTACCGCAAGCGCGTAACTAGCAACTCCATCAGTGGTAGCAGGTGTTATGATGGAACTATGACATACGACGATTTTTCATGGCTCAATGTCCCAGCCGATGACGCTGCAAAACGCCTTCTTGGGTGTGAGCTACTGAGCGAAATTGATGGTAAAAAAATACGTGTGAAAATCGTTGAAACCGAAGCATACGATCAGGCGGACGAAGCGAGCCATGCATTTCGCGGGCGTACATCCCGTAATGAGGCAATGTTTCATGCGGCGGGGCATTTGTATGTATATTTTACGTATGGGATGCACCATTGTTGCAACGTAGTCTGCGGTGAAAAAGGGTATGGTGCAGGAGTACTTATACGGGCAGTCGAACCGCTCGAAGGAATGGAAGTGATCGAAGCGCGCCGCGGAATGAGTGGTGTACGTGTCACGAATGGTCCAGGGAAAGTGTGCGCTGCACTCGGTATTAATAGAATACACACAGGTCACCTGCTGTCAGCAGCGCCACTTCAATTGATCAAAAAGTCAGCTTTGCCGAACAATCACATAGTCGTTGATACGAGAATTGGGATATCCAAAGCGACGAGTGACATGCGCAGATTCTATATTAAAGATAATCCCTATGTGTCGAAAAAAGTAACCAGCAGTTAAGTGGTAACACTAATCAAGAAGGAGATTACTTGCGCTGTTGTGTGCGGTTAAATAACGCCACCCACTCCTGAGTAGTGAGCTCGGAGGGCTTTTTGTCACCAAGACTAAAAGTTGCGAAGTATTTTTGACGAGAAAAGCATTGCTCGACAAACTCACGATACTTTGACATCTGCTCTGGAGCGAGAAGCGGCGCATCACGTCGCAATAGTTCAATAAAGACAGTGTCGACGGCAGGATGTGGCCAAAAATCAGTCCGCTGCAATTTATAGCGCACACGAACAGTAAATTGGGGTGCAATGCTCGCACCGAGTAGACTAGTGAAACTACGCTGTCCTATGAGTAGTTTTTGACCAAATTGTTTCTGGACGATAAGGTAGATCGCTGCGGGAAGATTGTCCGTTTCTGTGAAGCGCTTGAGTATGGGCGAACTCAAATGGAAAGGGATATTGGCGAAAATTTTATACTCACCTGGCGGCAATGGAAATGAAAGTGCGTCACTCGCGAGAATAGTGACATTGTCGTGGCGAGCAAGATTATCTTTGAGTGTCGCAATAAGCCGCGCGTCGTGTTCAACGGCCACTACTCGTGCAACTCTTTCGGCTAGAGTATCGGCGATGATGCCGCTACCTGCACCTATATCGTAGACCGTATCGGTTTTTTTAAGGTTTGAATGGCCGACCAATGTTTTGATAAGTTGAGGTTTGCGCAGGAAATTCTGTGATGATGTATGCTGACGTTTCATTATCTACTAGCATAGCGCAAGTAAGGCTAGTATGATACATATATGAACGCATCACTTTTACGAATTATTACGGGTCTCGCAATAGTAGCGATAGGCACTGCGGTTCTCGCTGCAAATATTGGCATATGGAATATCAACCTAAGTGAAATATGGAATACGTGGTGGCCGCTACTCGTGATAGTCGGCGGTGTCATGATATTTATCAACGATACGAGAAGCTATGTATGGGCACTGCTAGTAGTAATTGCCGGAGTAGTACTGCAGCTACACGCATTAGATATTGTACAAGTCAATCCTTGGCAAGTCCTTTGGCCAATGGCTATTATTGCGGTTGGTATCATGATCGCGGTTGAGACAGGTCGGCGCACTAATACGTCAGTAACAAAAAAAGATCAAGATGATGTAACGGCAATTTTGGGCGGTAGCGACAAGCGATATACATCTGAAAACTATAAGGGTACTTCAGTGACAACTATTATGGGGGGTGTAAAACTCGACCTATCAAAAGTTACTATCAAAAAAGAGGCTGTCGTGTCGGTAACAGCTATTATGGGCGGCGTGGAGCTCATCGTACCACGGCATGTTACGGTTCGAAACGAAGTAGTCTCTGTGCTTGGAGGCGTAGAGGACAGATCATCACAAGACACTACATCCAATGCACCAACATTAGTGGTGACTGGTGAAGTGGTCTTAGGTGGTGTCGAAATCAAGAACTAGCGCGCGAGTTGCGCACCGCCAGATTAGCCTGTATACTAACGAAAAGGATACCTATGAAGTTAGTAACCCAACACAATGACCAAGAAATTGTTAATTACCTTACTTCTACTCTTGTTGCCCATATAGAGGCAGACGAATCGGTACTATGGCTCGTTCCCGGTGGATCAGCCATGCAGGTTGCAACCCAGGTACTCGAAAGATTGCAGGACTATGATACTTCTAAGCTCTGCATTACCTTGACGGATGAACGATATGGCCAACCAGGCCATCAAGATGAAAACTGGTCACAGCTTGAACGGCTCGGATTTGCAGTGAATACGATTAATGCCTATCGGGTGCTGCGCGGCGAAGACGTAGAAACAACAGCTCAGGACTTTAGCGACAAGCTATCAGAGCTTTTTACTACCTTTGAATATAAAATAGGCTTATTCGGTATTGGGGCTGATGGTCACACTGCGGGAATTAAGCCCAATTCTCCAGCGGTGAATAGCGATGAGTACGCTGCTCAGTTTACAGGAGAAGATTTTACTCGTGTCACAATGACACCGAAAGCGATAGGTATGCTTGATGAGGCGGTGATCTATGCGCACGGCTCAGATAAGCATCAGGTGCTACGGCAACTCATGACTGAGGCGGTCGCACTTCAGGATCAACCAGCGCAAATATTAAACACTGTTCCCGTGGCTACGTTGTTCAGTGATTTTAGTATGTAGTGTGATAATAGACGAGGAGGAATAACATGAAGATTATTATTGATGGACTCGGTAGAATGGGTGGCCAAATAGCGGAAAAACTACTTGCAGATGGTCACGAGGTTGTCGCGCACAATCGTAGTACAGAAGCGATTGATGAGATGGTAACATTAGGAGCTATTGGCGCGTATACCAAGCAAGAGGCAGTCGACGCATTTGACGGTGATCCTATCGTAGTATGGATTATGATCCCGGCAGCGGTGATTGATGCAGCGGTAGACGAATGGGCTACGCTAGCTCCCGAGGACAGTATTATTATTGACGGAGGTAATAGTGACTATCGTGGTGACGCAGCAAGAGCCGAGCGTGTAGCAAGCCACGGAAGTGTATTGATGGATATAGGCACAAGCGGCGGTGTACATGGTATGAAACGTGGGTTCTGCATGATGGTCGGAGGGGCACGTGCTCAATACGAGCAACTGTCTCCACTGCTTGATACGCTTGCCACGCCGACAGGCGCTCATAATTATTTTGGTCCAAACGGTGCAGGACATTACGTCAAAATGGTTCACAATGCCATTGAGTATGGCATGATGCAAAGTCTCGCCGAGGGATACCGTATGCTAAAGGAAGGACCGATTGCTGATATTGATCTTGCCCGTGCAGGTGAGGTGTGGCAACACAGCAGTGTGATTACGTCATGGCTCAACGAACTGAGCGCCGAAGCGCTAGAGGAGTCACCAGAACTTGAAGGTATAGATGGTGTGGTGGCAGAATCTGGCGAAGCTCGCTGGACGCTCGAAACAGCCAAAGATCTCGGAATTCCACTGCCGGCTATCCAGGCGTCATTTGATGTACGACTCGCTTCTCAGCAGGGTGAAGTTGATTTTTCTACTAAGCTTCTTGCGGCAATGCGTAATAAATTTGGCGGGCACGACATCAACGGTAAACAGTAGGCGTCAGGAGCGTACCTGCAGTTAAGTGAGCGAGGCGCCTTATGTCCTGAGCAACACAAAATAGACTACCGTCAGCGCCATTGTAAAGACATAGACAATAATAGGACTTGCAAGAATAGCGAGAATTGAGATAAAGGTTAGCTTGGTGCCATTTGTTGACTGAGAATTTGGCGAGCGGGTATTTATAAGGCGATCGGTTAGCTGGTGTTGCTTATTGTTAATGACTTCTGACCTAGTTGTTAACAATGGAATAACAACAAAAGTAAGCGCTAGTAAAACCGACTTCCTAACCTTGTCGGCGGTTTTTTCAAATGCCGTGGGGTGTGGATTGAAGGCCAGGCTAACCGAGGTGTCAATATGGTAGATTGCAAAAGCTGAGGTGCTTAATGCAAGAAAAACATAAAAGATCCTGAGTAAAATTTTTTGGCTTTTGAGTGATACAGATACAACATATCAGATAAATCAACTGTAAACGGCGATGGTATACTGATACATAGTGAATGCAACATTAGAAGCAAAACTAAAAACTTTACCTCGTAGTGCTGGTGTCTATTTTCATAAAGACGCGAGAGGGGAGATTATATATGTCGGCAAGGCAGCAGTGCTTCGTAATCGAGTACGGCAATACTTTCAAGATTCGCGGGGACAGGACATCAAGACACAGGCACTTGTCGCTGATATTGTTGACACTGATTGGGTGGAGACAGAGAGTGAAATCGATGCGCTATTTCTCGAAAGCGAGATGGTCAAGCGCTACATGCCACGTTATAATATTTTACTTCGCGATGATAAGTCGCAAATGTTTGTACGAATCGACATGAAGAGTGAGTGGCCTACCGTGAGTTTCACTCGCAATCCGGCAGATGACGAAGCTGAGTATTTCGGACCGTTCTACAACAGCTTCGCGCTCAAAAAAGCACTCCGCTATTTGCGAAAAGTGTTTCCATACTATACGCGGGAGCCAAAGCCCGGGCAATCACGGCTCGACGAGGACTTAGGGTTGAGTCCAAAACAAGCAGACGGAAGTGAAGCCTACAAGGCTAACCTCCGCAAGTTGATTAGTTATATAAAAGGTAATCGCAAACAACTCGTAAAAGATATCGAACTCGAGATGAAAACTGCTGCTGGACTACACGAGTTTGAACGTGCGGCTCACCTTCGCAACAAGCTGGGACATATGCGCGAGCTGCAGCGTAGAGTGATGTTCGGGGACAGGGAGTTTCTTGATATCAGTAAAGACAAGGCGTTGATAGATCTCAAGGAGCTACTAAACTTGGATAAAATTCCGGCACGTATAGAGGGGTACGATATTAGCCATATGGGCGGTACGAATGTCGTCGCTAGTATGGTTGTGTTCACGAACGGCGTAAGTGATCG
>CALGUM010000003.1 GCA_937902295.1 uncultured Candidatus Saccharibacteria bacterium
TGGTTGCACGCTCGCACCAGCGTCGCCCATGAGTCCAAACAGGTCAGTTTGTCCGCTTGCTGCTTCTTTTTGCACTTTACTAGCAAACGCCTGTATAGTTTCGAGGTTATACAGCAAGTCGGATCGATCACCAAACGCATCAAAGCCCCCAGCCTTTATGAGCGAGTCCCATGCCTTTTTGTTGAATTTTGATGTACTGACTCGTTTTGCAAAATCTTCGATTGAAGTAAACTTGCCTTGTTCTCTTGCGCGGAGTATCTCCTCGACAGCACCAACACCAACACCTTTCACTGCTGCCATGCCAAAGCGGATCTGCTGCTTCTCTGGCACCACAGCAAACTCAACAAATGACTCATTTACGTCGGGGTTCTGCACTTCAATACCCATATGCTTACATTCATTAATTTCAATCGCAAGTCGCTCTGTATCATCCTGATCGCTTGTCATGAGAGCTGCCATAAACGCTTCGGGGTAATGTGCTTTTAGGTATGCTGTCCAGTACGATATCAGGCCGTAACACGCTGCATGCGACTTATTAAAACAATAGTTTGCGAATTCCTCGAGTTGATCCCAAAACGTTTCTGCGATTTCCTTTGTAGCACCTCCTACTTTGACTGCCCCTTCGACAAATTCAGGCTTTACTTTCTTCATGAGGTCAATGTTCTTTTTACCCACCGCTTTTCGCAGCGTATCAGCTTGTCCGCCGCTAAACCCACTCCATTCTTTTGCGATCTGCATGAATTGCTCTTGGTACACCAAGATTCCATAGGTATTTTTCAAAGAGTTTTCCATGCCGGGATGCAAATAAGAAATTTCCTCCTGCCCGTGCTTGCGGCGTATAAAGCTCTCGATAAACTGCATCGGACCTGGCCGATACAGTGCCACCATGGCGATAATATCCTCGAAAACCGTAGGCTTAAGACCTCTTAGATACCGCTTCATTCCAGCTGACTCTAACTGGAATACACCTGTTGTGTCGCCCCTTTGAAATAGATCGTATGTCGCCTTGTCGTCCAGTGGGAGAGTAGCGAGGTCAATCGTGTCACCATGTACTTTACGGATGATACGCAGGGCATTATTAATAATCGTCAAGTTCGACAGCCCTAGAAAGTCCATTTTCAACAACCCTAACTCTTCTACGGGGCCCATCGGGAACTGGGTCGCTACCACGCCTTTTTGTGCCATTTCGAGCGGCACATAATTCACAACAGCATCTGGTGCGATCACCACCCCTGCTGCATGCACACCATGCGAGCGAATCGTGCCCTCTAGGCGTATGGCAAAGTCAAACACCTGTTTTGCAGTGGGGTTAGTTTCATATTCTTTTTTGAGATCCGCATCTTCTTTGACGCTAATAGATAATGGAATATGTCGACCTTGAGCGGGCGGCGGAATAAGCTTAGACAATCGATCACTTTCGCCGTACGGTACTTGTAGCACACGAGCTACATCTCGCACCGCAGCACGTGCCGCCATTGTACCAAAGGTACCGATATTAGTTACCCTATCACTACCATACTTTTGGGCACAGTATTCGATCACCTCGCCACGCCTCGTATCCTGGATATCAATATCAATATCTGGCATTGATATTCGATCAGGATTAAGGAATCGCTCAAACAGGAGATCGTACTTAAGCGGATCAAGATCGGTAATGTTGAGTGCGTAGGCAACAATCGATCCTGCCGCCGAACCTCGCCCTGGACCAAATATAATTCCCTGCTTTTTGCCCCAGTTGATAAAATCTTGCACGATAAGAAAATATCCGTTATACCCCATCTTATCAAGCACACCAAATTCCATATCAAGCCTGTCGCGCTGTTCATCACTGAGCAGTGCGCGAATCTCAGCGTTTTGCATAGATGCCGCCTCTTCTTCGGTCTTCTCGCGGTAGCGCACTGCCATGCCTCGATATACAAGCTGATCAAGATACTCTTTTTCGCTTTCGCCATTTGGTGTCGGAAACTTTGGAATTAAAATTTTTCCTAGTTCTATCTCAACATGACACCTATCCGCAATACGGCGTGTGTTTGCCACCGCTTCGGGATTTGTCTTGCTCCAGCGACTAATTATATCCGCTGGATCAGTCACGTGAAGTTCAAAGTCTTTTAAGCTCATACGCTTTTCATCAGATAAAAACGCACCCGTTCCAACGCAGAGTAGAATTTCATGAGCCTCTTGGTCACTATGATCCAGGTAGTGACCATCGCTTGTCACAACGCAGGGAATATCAAGTTCTTGTGAAAGACGCTCCAAATGGGCGTTGATCTTAACTTGTACGTCCCATTTTGACGGACATTCTGGATGGCCATGATCTTGCAACTCTAAATAATACCGGTCTCCGAATACAGACTTATACCACTCTGCAATTCGTTTTGCCTCGGCATAGTTATCGACTCGAAGCTGCTCGCCAAGCTCACCGCTTGCACACGCACTCAGTATAATCAGTCCCTCGTTGTACTGTTCGAGTAGTTCATGATCAATGCGAGGTTTATAGTACATGCCTTCGAGGTTCGCTTGAGTCGATAGCTTCATCAAGTTCTGATACCCGGTATTATTCATCGCGAGAATTATCAAATGATAGCGCGCTTTATCTTTTCCTGGATCTCTGTCATGACGTGAACGGGCTGCGACATATGCTTCCATTCCAAGTACAGGCTTCACACCACTTGCAGTAGCGTTTTTATAAAACTCAATAACGCCGCTCATGGTTCCATGATCAGTAATGGCTATTGCTTCCATCCCTAAATCTTTTACGCGGTTCATCAACACCGGAATCTTCGTGAGACCATCGAGAAGGCTATGGTGGGTATGATTATGCAAATGAACATAATCAGCAGGTGTTAATACATTATTAACAGAGGTTGTTGTGCTCTCTTCTACCGCTCCCATGTTCTCTCCATTGTACCATAGAAGACTAAAGCGGCACTGTTGTAATAATATGCAGCTCAATAAAATAGCTCCCTGAATGGGAGCTATTTTATTAGCACACTACACTTAGTCTCGATTCGCCTTCTTAACTTCGTTTTGGAACTCTCGAGCCTTTTTTTCAGCCGCTTCTCGCACATCACGTGCTTTTCGCTCTAGATTACGCGCAGTGTCCTCAGCGCCCGTACGAATATCATCAGCAGTTTCGATCGCTTGATCTTTCACTTCTGATGCTTTTCTTTTAATATCTTCGCGGGTTTCTTTACCGCTTTTTGGGGCCGTAAGTACACCTGCTACAATCCCTGTAACCGCACCGATAACTGCACCGAGTGCAAATTTGCTTCCTTTTGACATACTGTATCCTCCTATTTTTTCTTACTTACAATATTGCGCAGTGTACTGACGATCGCCACAGGAATGGCAAAACGTGAAACGTTTTGCGTGGCATCCTCAACTTTATGAACAGTACGCTCCGCACTCTCAGTGATGTGTTTTATTTGCGTAGTGACGCGAATTAGTAGCACCATCAGGATAATCGCCAGGACGAGAAAGATTGCAAGTGCGATACCGAGTATCAGGGCAAGTATGCCGGCTGCTCCATCCATATTAACCTCCTATGTACTACATTTAACACTACTACTATTGTAGCATATGCTACATATCAATACGACCGCGCAGATAGTGCTCTAGCTCAGTGCCATATTCTTCACTTTCAAGTGCAACATCCACTACAGCTTTAATATATTTGAGTTGGTTGCCGGTGTCGTGCCATACGCCGTCGATAATTCTACCGTACACCTCGTCTTGCTGTGCAAGCTCATTAATACTGTCAGCCAATGTAATTTCACCATTTTTATCGACTTTTTCATTTG
>CALGUM010000004.1 GCA_937902295.1 uncultured Candidatus Saccharibacteria bacterium
CGCGGCTGCACTTACCACCCCCGCCGCAACCTGTGTTGCCCCAAAAATAAATGCAATAACTGGATATACCATCGCCAGAATGATAAAGCTACTCCACCATTTACTAAACCATTTTTGAGTAGAGGGAAGAATGTTGAGCGCAAACGCAAGCGGTGAGATGATAACGAGCGCTATGATAATCGCATGGCGAGCCACAAGTATGACAACCGTCATAAGCAGCGCTACGAGCCCAGAAAGTATAATTGGCGCGATCGCGAACACGCTCAAATATACAGACAACGCCCCTGTGCCGACGAGCGCCACTCCTACTACAGAATCCCAAGAGGAAAACTGAGGCTTGACGGGGATAGACGCAGAGTCAAGGATGGCTTTTATGGAGCTGCCAATAATGTTCGTTGCATCGAGAATGAGAGCACAGATGATAAATGATAGATTGATAAGTAATACACCAACTATGATTCTCGGTAGGATGCGTTTTATGCCGTAGTTGTTGATTCCCATATTTGAAACATGCGACACGATAATAATCATAAATATAATTACAAAGATCACATTGGCGATACTGCGAAACATCCCCCAGGTTTTGTAGAGTTCTTGTCCTCCACCTCTATTCTGGTCAAGTGGGGATGTTTCGAGTAACTCCTGCAGCACTCGAAACATCCCATCTACCATGAGGCCAATTGTTTTTGAGACGATACATACAATCCATCCTAGGCCCGAGACATTACATCGCTCACCATTTGAGTTTCGCGCCGCCTCATCGGTACTCAGGCGGTAGGTGTGCCCTTCTCGGCAGGCAGCCCTTTCGTCGGAGGTCGGCCGGTTGTCACATTCACCGACGCGTTTCGTATTGGCATTTTCGTAGCCATACATACACGAGGATGGGGAACGTTTGGCGATATCGTTCGACTGACAGAATGCATTACCATCTGCACTTGCGGGCGCAGTGGTCAAAAACAGCGCACCGAGGGTACACAGTGCCAAAAAGGACGCGAGATAATTCACTATTGTTTTTGTTGCCATCAACCTACCTGCTTATGCTATTTATAGTACCTCATATACACCAGATGGTACAGGTAGCAAAACATTGCCAGGTATGAGGCGATGATATAGGATATGAATAGAATGATAAAAAAAATAACATTATTTGTAGCAAGCCTCTCATTTTTAGCCTGTATGGCTGCATTGGCAGTGACTGCATCAAATCCCGTGGGGGCGGAGGGTCCACAGTGTGGTGGAGTCGACGTTGCGTTTCTTGAATGTGACAAAAATAAACCACCAGCTACAGGAGATCCGGTAGAGGACTCTGCTCTATGGCGCATTCTCGAGATGGTGCTCAATATTATGATCGGACTCGTGGGTATCGCGGCAGTGGGCGGGCTGGTGTTTGCAGCTATTATGTACTCTTCTGCACAAGACAACGCCTCGCAGGTTCAGCAAGCAAAAGACACGATCCGCAATGTCGTCATAGGTATTGTGATGTTTCTCTTTATGTGGGCGGGCTTGCAATACTTGATACCTGGCGGCGTATTTTAGCCGCTTGCGGTAATTACCTAGATTTATTGAGAGTAATCTATCATAATAAGCGTAAGCTATTATGAAGTATCTCTTTTATATTATCTTAGTTATTGCCACGTCGCTGACGACTAGCTTGTATGCCACTCCACCTGCTGTAGAAGCGCAGGCAATTTATACGTGCCCCGCAGGTCAGATTCAAGGTCGAGGCGAGATGGGACAAGACGTGCGGTATTGCTACATCGAAAAATGCCCAGTTGGTGAGCTAGGTAATCCAATAGATGCTAGTGGTGGCAATGATACCAGCAAATGCTACAAATACGAGGTTGTTAATGGTGCAATGAAAGCGACTGAGGTCGGCGAAGCAATACGTGACAGAATAAATATTAGCAATAGTGATAATATGAAGTGTCCTGATGGCTCATACCGAGGTGGCATAAAAAGTGGTCAGGATGCTAATAAATGTTACACCTGCGACATAAACGGCTGCCAGGACGTAAATCAATCGGTGGTACCCGAGCACTATGAGGCATGCCTTAATTCAAACAGGAGTTGTCACCGCGTCCAGGAGCGCGCTCAGGAGCGATACATGCAGTCAATCCGTGATGCTGCACCTCGCGGGTTTACTATTCCAAACAACAGAGTGGTGATCGGTGGATCTTCAACTGCCATCAAGTTCTGCCAATACTACAGCAATATGGATTGGCAAACAAATTATGGAACACGCTATACGTCTCGCGCATGTATCATAGGGTACGAAGTTGGGTTTGGCGGCGGTATGATTTGCAGTAAAGAGTATTTGTTTGGACATGACGCCACACATCGTTCAGCCCCCACCTCTCACGCCGAAGGGTTTCGACAATACGCAAAAAGCCTACCGAAAACACAAAGAAACCTATTGATGTCCGACGCCATAAAAGCCTGCCAAGATGGTTGGATGCAGTATAGCGTTGACTACTGGTACTGCGAAGGTAACAAGGCTTGTGAGGACAGACTGCGCACCGACAAGACTCGGGTGATTAATCCTGGCCCTCGCCCCTCTAAGACGTCATATGTCAACGAAAATGGAGAGCGAGTCGAAATGTATAATACTGTCACCACAAGCCAATCGTGCGGGAGTGTGCAAACTGCGTACTTTACGTGTGGATTTGGAGATGGGGTTGAGAATTCTACGCTATGGCAGCTGCTACAGATCGTCCTCAATATACTCCTTGCGCTCGTAGGAATCGCTGCCGTAGGAGGCCTCGTGTACGGAGCAGTACGCTACTCTTCGGCCGGCGACAACACCTCGCAGGTCGAACAAGCAAAAACTATTATAAAAAATGTTATTATAGGCATAGTCCTATTCCTTGTGATGTGGGCGTTCATTCAATACATGATTCCTGGAGGGATTTTCACACCATCATGATTAAACAAAAACTATTTATATTAACATTGGCTACACTATTTGCCTCTGCTTTTTTAGGAGTTATATCCCCTACTCCAGCATATGCTGCTCCTAACGCAGCATGCGATAACAATAGACTCTTGACGTTGCCCCCATGGTATCGAGGTCTTACTACTGGCGGTGCAGAATGTAATATTGACGTGAATGCGATGGGCGGCGCTACACAATCGGATAACCTCCGTATATTTATTCAAGTGCTTGCGCTCAATGTTGTTGAGATTATGATGCATATCGTTTCTTACGTTTGTATAGCATTTATTATTGTCGGAGGGTTCAAATACATGACCAGTACTGGATCACCAGATGGTAATGTGAAAGGTCGCCAAACTATCCAAAATGCGTTGATAGGATTGGTAATCTCGATAGCATCGATTGGTATCGTTAACTTTATTTCAGGAGGATTGCTGTAGCCATGTTAGATAAAATTGAAATAGTACTCCTTACGTTCATGCGTCCACAATTAAACGTAGACGTACCAGGAGCACCGGAGCCAGGCGAATCACAAAGAGTATCGGACGTGAGTAATATGATTTTGATTGATTTATTAAATACAGTCTATATTGTAGCGGGTCTCGTTGCGGTGATAGGTATTGTGATGGGTGGGTTCTGGTACGTTACTTCAAATGGAGAGGCAGATAAGGTAAAGCGCGGAAAGAATGCCATCATTTATTCTGTAGTTGGTGTGGTGATTGTTATGATGGCATTTGGAATTACAGGATTTATCTCGGGAAGGATTGGTGTGTAATGTTGCAATCAGTAATTTATAGAGTCAAGGTAGCAAACCACACGAGGGTTTTTCTAGTAGGAATAATCATAGGTTGTTTAGCGATGCTAACTGTCGTATTACAGCCGACCACGGCTGAAGCGTCTCTTGGGCAAGCCTGTAATCAAGTTTCAGGCTCAGCAATTTGCAGCAGTCGAAGCGAGGATATCGGGGGCACGTTCGGTGCAAATCTTGTAAATACGATGCTATTCGCGCTTGGTATCGTCGCTGTCATCATGATTATCATCGGTGGCATACGCTATACCACTGCGAGTGGCGACGCCGCGCAAACCGCATCGGCAAAGAACACTATCCTCTACTCTGTCGTGGGCTTGATAGTAGCGATTATGGCGTGGGGTATTGTGTCATTTGTTGTTAACCAAATCGGAAGGTAATTGTATAATGATGAAATCTCTAAAAATAAAAGTTATCGCAGGTATCATCGCTATATTTGGTGTGGGTCTATTCCCTCTAGCTACAGCAGGTGCCATTAACATTATCGGAGAATCATGTGGTTCTGGTGCGACCGCGAAAATATGTGATGCTCAAAAGGAAGATATTGGCCGAACTAACTTTGTTCAGAGAGTGACCAACACTCTTCTCTATATTTTGGGTGTGATCGCGGTGATTGCAATTATTGCGGGAGGTATTCGCTATGCCACTGCAAATGGAGATGCGAGTCGGATCAAACAAGCGAAAGACACGATTTTATATGCGGTTATTGGCCTTGTGGTAGCGATTATGGCATGGGGTATTGTGTCATTTGTTGTCGGTGCGTTTAATTAAAGTATGTTTTAGGATATAATCATGAGTATGAAAGAACAAAAATCAAAACTACTAGATATAAAGAGAGTGTTTGGATCTGCAGCGCTTGCTGTTGTGGGAACGCTTGTGTATAGTACGACGACATTTGCGAATGCAGCCGATAGAATTCTTGACGGTGCTGGTAAGTCAGGACAAGGGAGCGGCGTAACACTCGAACGGGGTATAGAAATTGTCACGAACCTACTCCTATTTATTATCGGGGTGGTAGCGGTCATCATGATAATCCTTGGGGGTATTCGCTACACCACGTCAAACGGAGATTCAAACCAGACGAAACAGGCAAAAGACACGATCCTATACGCAGTTGTCGGTCTTATCGTGGCGATTCTCGCCTACGCGCTCGTCCGATGGATCGTGAACGTCTTTATGTAGGTATTCACATACAACGATAAACATGCTATAACAAGAGTCAAGAGAAAGGAATTTAATTCAATGAAACAACAAATAAAATCACTAACAGATCAGATGACATACGTCGCCGCTGTTATTGTCGCAGTGCTCGGTATGGCATTTGCCAGTATGGTGCTTGCGCCTGCAGCAAACGCATCAGCAGATTGTGACGTACGAGGTGGACAAAACCTCAGCGTAACATCGGGTGTTAACTGTGCACAAGGTGAGGATCAGCCAACAGAGCTTTTCGGTGACGCTGGTATTTTTACTACTATCGTCAATGTACTCCTCTTCTTGATTGGTGCAATCAGCGTGATCATGCTCATCATCGGTGGTGTACGCTACACTATATCAAATGGTGATCAAGGTGCAGTTACCTCGGCCAAGAACACGATTCTGTACGCAGTGATTGGTCTTATCGTAGCGATTCTCGCCTACGCGATTGTCGGCTTCATTACAGGACAGTTCGCAACTAGCAATTAGTATAGTGTCTAGCCTACATAAAAACCCCGGTATGACCGGGGTTTTTTGTTGTTTGCGTGATGTAATCGCTCTAGCGGCGATTACATAATCTGAATTCGTTTTGCTTGCTCTTGCTGAACCTTAGGGAAACTGATAGTAAGTACGCCGTCTTTGAGGGCGGCCTTTGCTTCATCTTCCTTTACAGGTACTGGTAGCGCGAGCGTACGGCTAAATTCACCCCAATAACACTCTTGAATGTGCCAGTTGTTTGCCTCTGACTCGTCACCACTGCTAAGAGTACCGCTGATTGTCAGGATACCTTCGCTGATGCTGACATCCAGGTCATCTTTGTTAACACCTGCGGTGCGAGCTTTGATGACAAGCTCATCTTCAGTTTCATAGACGTCTACTGCGAGTTGGCCAGGGAAATCATCCTCTGGTTCATCAGCTAGTGCCACAGGTTCATGAACTTGTACGTCGTCTTGAGATGTATGTGTCAAATCGTCGTCGTCATTCAGGAATGCAGCCGCTAACTCATCTTCGATTAGTAAATCGTCGTCTTTTTTACGGGCCATGATATCCTCCACTTTTCTCTAGGCTCTATCGACAGATAGTCCCTTTTAGTATAGCAAAGGGTACCCTATAATCAATAGTAACAGCACCTAATAGGTAAAAAGTACAATGATAGATTCACTGATTTCGAGCTTAGCCCCCCACTACTGTTTGTCTTGCGGTGAGATTGGTGAACAAATTTGCGAAAATTGTTATTTTGACATCGAATTATCGCCTCGTGGAATATGCTTCATTTGCCGCAAAATATTGGTAGCATCGCAGTGTTCGTCTTGCGCTGTACTGCGCGATGTAACGCAGATTGTTCTAGCGGAACGTGCGGGTATGCTTGCGAGGCTTATCGATGATTACAAGTTTATGTGTACTCGCGACACCGACAAAATTATTGCTCGCTTGCTGGACGATGGCGTACCGGTACTTCCCTCTCACTCTCACCTCATTCCGGTCCCTACTGCGCCCTCACATGTGCGACGCCGTGGTTTCGACCACACGTATGATTTCGTGCGCAGGTTCGCAGCAGCTCGTAGTGTCGCCTTCTCCCCTTTTGTTGTGCGGCGTCATAGCCATGCACAGGTGGGAGCGAGTCGCACAAAGCGTCAGCAACAAGCTACGCAGGCGTATAGGATGAAAAAAGGAGTAACACTCGATCCAGAGGCTGTGTATGTGGTGTGTGATGACATTGTGACTACAGGGGCGTCGATGGCCGCAATGATCACGATGCTCAGGCGGTACGGCGCCTCGCACATCATCTGTGTGGCATTGCTGCAGCAGCCTTGGCAAGAATAGTTCTATTGTGCTATAGTACCTAAAGTTAAATGGAGAGATGACCGAGTGGTTTGTGGAGCCGCACGAAATTGTCTGACAGCTTGCTGGCGAGACGATGAGGAGGCGGAAGAGCGAAGCGATAGGTACTGGTCTTGAAAACTGTTTTCGAGAGCCTATATCCGTTAACAGTATGACATTTTGGAGAGATGACCGAGTGGTTTAAGGTACTGGTCTTGAAAACCAGCGTGGGGCAACTCACCGTGGGTTCGAATCCCACTCTCTCCGCCATAAAAATACCATAGCTATCTGGCTATGGTATTTTTATATGCATAAAGTCGGCTCGAGGCCACGGGCGTAACTGTGTCGCGCAAACCGTGGGTTCGGCGTAGTGAGTGGTAGCGTCATAAAGCAGCGTGAGCTATTTTATGACGCGCACGAGCGGAGGAGCGAAGCGCTATCCCACTCTCTCCGCCAAGATAAACCGTCTTACGAACTATATGCCGTAAGACGTTTTCTTTTTGCCTTAACAAACAACCTCCCCCCGTTATATACAAGCAAGAAGTTGGTTGCGCCGCCCCCGCCACCAGTAAACCAGCCACCTTCTGAGAACGTGCCAGTAATGAAGTTAACTGCTGCGTAGGCAAGCAGGGCGATAATCACACCGACAATGGCATACAGAATGGTGTTCTTTGCAGCACTTACGTTCGCTGAATCACCACCCGACAAGATGTAGCGCAATCCTCCGATAATAATCATAATTACGCTGATTGCCCCAATGATAAACAGCATGACGTTGGTGATCTGTGCGAAAATGCCGCCGTCGCCAAATAATACCGCAGGTTGATCGTCCCCTCGCGCAGCTGCCGCTCCGCCAGAAGCGCCACCATCTATTGCCGATGTTGGTGCAGCCATGGCAAGCACAATCATGGTTGCGATTACGAGTGAAATGCTATGAAGTTTTCGTACCACGGGAAGCCTTTTGTTAATGCTATTGGCAATACTATACCAAAGTTTTTTTGGTTTGTCTATCAGAGGTGCTTGTGGTACAATTATTCAAGTTGACGAGGTGCGGCAGTGCCAAACCACACAACATCTAGGTACACATTCAGCCAGTACCCAGAATAGTACGGAGGAGTACCCAAGTGGCTGAAGGGGACGGTTTGCTAAATCGTTAGTACGGGGAGACCTGTAGCGGGGGTTCGAATCCCCCCTCCTCCGCCATAGAGCTTATGTTTAAGATGAAGGTGTATGCCTTCATCTTAAATTTTGTGCATGTGTGATAGCATTGAATTTATTTTATTTTATTTTATTTTATAAAATAACTTTAAGGGTGTCCTAGTGGATGATATCGGAGTCAATTATATTACTCTTTTTGAAACCATCTCTTAATTCTGTAAAATTTCGTCGCAACTCCCCCGGCTCCTTGGCGAGACTACCCACGTAGGACTCTTGGATGCTTGTGCGACTGGCTAGGTCGTAGACGACGCGTATCAGAATGAATAGTTTTGGTGTGCCAACTTTTTCGGCGATACCGCTAATTTGGTCGGCGATCTTACGTGACAGGGTTTTTTGTGAGGTTGACATACTTGGGCGAAGTTTCAAGCTGATAAAAAAACTAATCCCCCATCCAGCTAGGCATGCCAAAAACAGTGGTGTTGCCAATAAAACTATCATCCACCACAAGGGATGAACGGCGCTCGCTAACCACCAGGACAGCCCAAAAAGTACGCCATATATGCCTAGTACTACTGCTAAAATCGGCCATAGCAGTGAAAATACAAATGTACTCGCTACTGCCCTTGTCGCCAAAATTGTTGTATCCATACACGTAGTATACTACTAGTATGATTGATTCGATATTTACGAAAATTATCAATGGCGACATCCCCAGCCATAAGATATACGAAGATGAGTACACCTATGCGTTTCTGGATATTAACCCTATTGCGCCCGGTCATACACTTGTCGTACCCAAGCAGCAAGTAGAATTTGTATGGGATCTCGAGGAAGAACCCTACCTTGCGCTCCAACGCGCAGTCAAAAAAATAGCCCTTCAACTTCGCGCTCGCATGAGTGTCCCCTACGTAGGCGAACAGATTGTCGGCGTGGATGTGCCTCATGCGCACGTACACCTGATACCTTTTTCAAAAGTGAGTGAGTTTAAGGCAGCGCAGGACCCGGCTGTCGAACCAAATCACGAGCAATTGGCACAAATTGCCCAGAAGCTGGCCTTCTAGATGTCTCTACGAATCATAGCAGTCGGCAAAAAGCACGAAGATTGGATAGTAACAGGTCTCGAGCGCTATCAGAAGCGTCTCAAGAAGCCATACGACATCGAATGGGTGCTGATTCCGCACTCGAGCCTTAGCGGGCAACAAGCGCGTTCTGAGGAGTCCGCACGTATACTTTCTAAGTTAACGACAGGCACCTATACGATGCTTCTGGACGAAACGGGACAAAATATCGACTCCCCTACGTTTGCGAGCCTCCTTGAGACACAGTTTACTCGAAGGGGTGTCACGATTATCATCGGCGGCGCATATGGTGTAACCCCCGAACTGCGCACACACGCAGATTTTGTGTGGTCACTTTCGAAACTTGTATTCCCCCACCAGTTAGTAAGACTCTTGCTTATAGAGCAAATATACCGAGCGCAGGAAATCCATCATGGTGGAAAGTACCATCATTTTTAGTGTATAGATGATTCTGAAAAGGGTTATCGGATCGCGCCGAGGAATACGTAGAGTACTCCTGCAAATGCCACAAGGGCAACTAGGATTACAAGAATTGCTGCCCATACGGGTAGTTTTTCTCTTTGCTTTGTGTCAGGAAAGGAATGGTCCGAGAACAAAGTAGGAACATGTAGGATAAGGTACGCGATAAGTCTGAGTGTGAAGCGCATATGTACAGTATACATCATTATTATATACAACCACATTATTGACATTTTATATAACTTATGCTAATATACATAGTGTAATCAACTAAACACAAACAACTATGGAATACTTACACAAATCTGCGATTGGATTTCTTGCACTCAGTACTATGTGCGGTGTGTTCGTTCACGATACGAACCTCGACAAGGCTACTGTTCAGGTCATATCCCGCAAGGCTGGTTCACATGATTATTCTGTGAGCTCACCTTCATCTCACCCACACACACACAGTGAACGTGGCTCATTAGGTTCGCGTCCTGCGGCGTCAGTTGCCCGTGACCCTCGTGATGACAAGATGGGTCAGAAGCACAATGTCGACTACCTGCGCCTGCCCGGCAGTTCAAATGCGGATAATACGCTCGTACTAGCTTAGTACGTCGAGTTCGGCGACGAGCTGCGTAATAAGCGTATCTGTGGCTATGAGTTCTTGGCGTGTCTCTTCTACTAGCTTCTCGGGGGCTTTTGCGACGTAATTCTCGTTACCAAGCCTATCTTCAAGCAGTTGTTTTTTGTGCCGCGTTTCTGCGAGGCGCACTTCTAGGTTTGTCTGATGCTCATACAGAGTATCTTCGTCGATATCAAGCCATGCTTCGCGTCCAGAGGCAGCCAGGCGTAGTCCACGCGCTTGATCTACAGGAGTGACGCTACTCACTCGGGCAAGTTGTCGAATAAGTTCTGCATTTTCTTCTATCATGGTGTCTTTTTGATATAACATGGCGTAGCGCTTGTTTCCTGGCAGCTCGCTAGTAACATAACGCGCTTCTGTGACAAGTGCCTGGATACGAGTGAACGCCTCGGCGGCAATATCGTCGTACTCGGCCTCTTCTGGCCAACCTTCGAGTATGAGCACGCTATCTGTCCACGGAAGTGTTTGCCAGATGGTTTCGGTCACAAATGGCGCGAATGGATGCGCAATACGAAGGCACTGATCAAGGGCCCATGCGAGCAAGTGTGGATTTGGCTGTGATTTACTGGCCTCTATATACCAGTCGGCCACACTATCCCAGATCACATGATAGACTGCCTCCCCTGCCTCGGCGATGCGATACCCTGTGAGCTGTGCGCTGATATCCAGATGTGCGCGGTTGAGTTCGCGGACAATCCAGTGGTCTGCCGCGGTAACAGGTTGCGCGGGTTGCGGTGTGAAATCCTCACCAAGTTTGTCTAGAATGAACCGAGATATATTCCACAGTTTATTGCAAAAATTTCTTCCTGCGACCACTTTACTAGTGGAGAACGCTTGATTTTGACCAGCGCTACGGCTTGATACCAGGCCAAAACGTAGTGCGTCAGAACCGTATTCGGAAAGTATCTCCATTGGGTTGATGACATTGCCCTTACTTTTGCTCATTTTTTGCCCGTGCTCATCGAGCACTAAGCCATGGAGGTAGACGTCTTTAAAGGGTATAGAACCAGTGGTGTAGATGCCGAGCATAATCATACGTGCAACCCACTGATAAAGGATGTCGTGGCCTGTTTCGAGTACACTTGTTGGATAGTACTTTGCAAGCTCTCCACCATCGAGATACTCAGTGGTGATAAACGGCCACTGGCCACTAGAAAACCAGGTGTCAAACGTATCTTCTTCTCTGGTATATGTTGTGCCATTTACAACTATGTCTTTATCTTCAACCCTATCGTCATAGATCCAATCTGTCGAATCATTGACATTGACAAAGGCGGGAATCGGGATACCCCACGGGATCTGGCGTGAAATATTCCAATCTTTTAGATTGCGGTAGTACTGCAAAATTGCAGATTTACGGCTGGCAGGGTAAAAGGTTATCTCCCCTGCTTCTATGGCCGCAATTGCTTTTTCTGCGAGAGGTGTAACGTTAATGAACCACTGGTCTTTGATAAGTGGCTGGATCGGAAGACCACTCTTGTAGTCGTACCCCACAGAATGCTCAATCGTTTCCTCTCCCCTGCGAAGCTCGAGGGCTTCAAGAGCGGCGAGGACTTTTTTGCGTGCGTCATCGACTTCGAGTCCTGTATAGTTCCCCGCAGCATCGGTCATTCGACCATCAAACCCAATTACCTGGATACGTTCGAGGTTGTGTCGGTTCCCTATTTCAAAGTCATTGGGGTCGTGTGCCGGTGTGATTTTAACTGCACCTGTACCGTACTTTGGATCGACATAGTTATCGGCGATTATGGGAATTTCACGATCAGTGAGCGGAAGCTGTACGGTACTGCCTATGAGGTGCGCATAGCGTTCGTCTTCTGGATGTACAGCTACTGCGGTGTCACCGAGCATTGTTTCGGGGCGTGTCGTCGCGACAATAATCTCATCAACCTTGTCAACAACCGGGTAGGCGATTTTCCAGATCTTGCCTTTTTCGGTGCGGTGTTCAACTTCGATATCGGCGTAGCTTGTCTGATACTTGGTGCTGTAATTAACGATGCGCTCACCTCTGTAAATAAGCCCCTCGTCCCACATTTTTCTGAACGTGGAGTAGACAGTATCAATCACCTTTTTGTCGAGTGTAAAGGTTAATTTACTCCAGTCGGCACTCGCTCCGAGGGCTCGCAGTTGCAGCTCCATATTGCCACGTTGCTCATCGACAAAATTCCAGACTTGGCTGTAGAGCTGTTCCCTACTGAAGTCAAACCGACTCTGCCCTTTTTCGCGGAGTATGCGTTCGTATACGACCCATGTTTCGAACCCTGCGTGATCAGCACCAGGTAGATATACAGTGTCAAACCCTTTCATGCGGTGGTAGCGAACTAATATGTCCTGGACCTCTACCATAAGTGCATGGCCCACATGGAGGTTGCCATTGGCATTTGGTGGCGGCATTACTACTGCATACGGCTCACCTTCTCCGCGAGGTGAAAAGGCACCAGATGTTTCCCACATGGCGTAAATCTTTGGTTCGTATTGGTTCGGGTCGTATGTCTTTGCTAGTTGCATGGATGGTCCTGTTGATATTGTTTCACGTGAAATGCAGCACAAACCTAATACTCTCACGTCAAAAATCGAGAGCGTACCTACCCAGGTTTCACCACATGTTTGTTTCTATCTATAGTATATCACATTACGAGAGGGTGCGACGCAGCTGTCTGAGGACTCTGTAGAGGGTGTAGCGCACCGGTGCAATGCTGTATTCATAGGTAGGGGAGAGGTCGTACAATTCACCTCCAAATGACTTCTTGAATCTTGTAAAACCTGCCCAGCGGTGGGAAGGGTCGGTACTTGTAGTGACGCCGTAGAGATCACATACTTTTTTGCCGGTTTTGTGTGCGTCCGCGACAATACAGGCGAGTAGTGCAGTTGATGCTCCCAGCTTACGGTGTTCCTGCGTCGAGCCAGCATGGCCGTAGTACGAGGCGTAGTTGTCTTCGTAGACAAGGGCAGCAGCAATAGTTTCGTCATCTCGGGTGATGAAGTGGAGTGATGCTGCGCCAATAGGGAGGAGTGCCTTCGCCTGAGCTACAAAGTATTCATCTGGATGTACAGAGATTTGGTTATGCGAGGCAACCCCGTGTAATAGATGAATAAGCCGTGTAATATCCGCCGGATCGTTACTTTTTTCGTAGATGAGCCCTTTTTTTGTATGTGTTCGGTAGAGATTACGGGTGTTTTGTTTCATGTCGGCAATGATATTTTCAAGCGGACGGGTGGTATCGATGCGCCACGTATGGGCGGGCTGCGAGTAATTGGTGAGGCGCAGGTGTAATCGTCGTACATCAGAGGTGCTTAAGCTGTAACCGAGCGGTTGGATGCGTACAAACGCAATTTTATGACTGCGAGCGAGCGCATCAAGAGAGGCAAGTGCGTTCGCAAGCGCCCGTTTTGATGTCGCCGCCGGACCATAGGGGCAGTAAAGGCGACTCAGGCCAAGGCGTGTGGGTTCCAAAATGGCACGGTATTCCCAACCTTCACCTTGGCGGTGGAATACTTTTCGTCCAAGTGATTCTTGGAATATCTGCCATGACTCTGACTGTAGGTAGTGTAATTGAATATCGTTGTTTATCATACATCATTCTCCTGTAATTGCTGCATCGAGGCACTAGGTTGGATTTCAAGTTCAAAGGGTGATACTGGCGGTGTGTGCTGCGCACGGTAATACCCAAGGCAGGCGATCATAGCGGCATTGTCGGTACAGAGTTGAATCGGGGCATACTCGATCTCGCATGGGAGCGCGTGGGCAAGCTGTGCGCGTAATTCCAGATTAGCCGCTACGCCTCCAGCGATCACGACAGAGGCCGGATTGTAGTCGTGGTAGGCGAATGTCGTTTTGTCTACCAAGGTCTCTATGGCGACGTGCTGAAAACTCGCCGCAAAATCGTGACGCATTTGGTCGCCTACGCGCGCTGGGAGCTCGTGAGATGGAAAGGTGAAGTCCTCTCCGATTTCACGCTGCACACGCCTTAAAACGGCCGTCTTGAGGCCAGAAAAGCTAAAATCATAGGGATTGGCAAGACGAGCCTTGGGGAATTGGTATTTTTTTGGGTCACCTTGCTGGGCGGCCTGAGCGATAGACGGCCCGCCAGGGTAGGGGAGGCCGATAATTTTTGCGACTTTGTCGAACGCCTCACCAACCGCGTCGTCCTGTGTTTGACCTAGTAGGGTATAGTTGCCGTGGTCACGAAACAGTACTAGCTGCGAATGCCCGCCAGATACAATCAACGCAAGCATTGGAAATTTTGGCTGACGAGAGGGGAGTGTTAGTTTGGTCGCGCTACCCTGAGAGGTAATAAAGTTCGCATACACGTGTGCCTCCACGTGATGAATCGGGTAGAGCGGCTTATTCTTGAGATAGGCGAGGGTCTTGGCGGCAATCGTGCCAACAAGAAGTGACCCGGAGAGCCCTGGCGCATTGGTGACGGCAATTGCATCAACATCACCCCAGTCTATTCCAGCTTGGTCGAGGGCTGCTTGGATAACAGGATTGATTACTTCAATATGACTACGAGCCGCCACCTCTGGCACGACGCCGCCATACGCAGCATGAATATCGATTTGTGAATGAACGACATTGCTAAGAAGCCGCGTACCATCCTCGACGATAGCGGCGGCCGTCTCATCGCAACTGCTTTCGATTCCCAAAATTTTCACTACGTCCATTATACCGCAAAAACGTGAAACCCATGATTGGCTGTTGTCAGTCCATGAGGTATCAGGATATTAGGGGGTATGCGTCTCGGGCGTCACTCAGCGATAGTAATTTCTCTTACTTCACCAAAGTGTGGAATAGGGCGCTTGTCTTGATGCTCGCCGAGCACGCGGCAAATCCCCGCGATGCGGAGGCCATGGGTGAACCAAACTTGCTCTGGGGGCGCGTTATTGAGGGTCGTATGTGCATGGGAGAGTATGTGTGAATCAAGTTCGCCACTACGCCACCTATCGCGTCGTTCTGTCGCATGTTCGTCTAACACGACAGGCATCTCATCAAGCTGCGTATATTCTGTAAAATTAACAAAACCAGCTTCTTTTGCTGTCTGCTGCGCACGCACCATCGTAGAAGTTGCGACATGATCGGCTTGAAGTAGCGCAAACCGACCTATGAGTATGCTGCCTGCTGATGCTGCCTGCTCGATACCTGCCGGCATGAGTTCAGCATCACCAGCACCAAATGCAGGCGTACCGATATTTTCTCGATTATTTGCTTCAGAGATCCCGTGCCGTACAAGGTAAACTGTTCTCATATGCTCTATATTACACCCTTTAGCGTAGTTTATAGCCTTGAGGGAGACTACGGTGAAGCGTATACTAGTACTATGAAAGAAAAGCTCGTCAAAGGTGTCAGAAACACACTACCTAAGAAATCCGTGCGCAGGATCGAAGAAAGCTATAGGCGTTCACGTGTAAAAGCCGTGTCGGCACGTTACGGCTACCCGGCGCGTGGCCTCAAAGTGATAGCGGTCACAGGTACAAACGGCAAGACTACTACTGTTAATTACATCAATTCCATCTTAAAAGCAGCTGGACTCAAGACAGCAATGTTTAGCACGGCACTCATCGAAATAGCAGGCGTATCGCAGCTGAATGATCTGAATGCAACTGTCGGCACCACTGCGCGTATGCAGCAGTTTTTTCGCGATGCGAAGAAGGCCAGGGTTGACTATGTAGTGCTTGAGATCACTAGTCATGCTCTCCACCAGCATAAGCTCGACGGAGTGCCTATAGAGGCGGCGGTTATGACCAACCTCACCCAAGATCACTTGGATTATCACGAAACAATGGATCGCTACGCCGAGGCAAAAGCCTTACTCTTTCGGCAGTCACCTCGCTATATCGTGCTCAACCGCGACGATGAATGGTTCGAGTATTATGATAAATTCGACGCGGGCGAACAAAAAATGACCTACGGTGAGCACGAGGAAGCCGAGGCTCGTATCGACCGCATTAAACTCTTCAAAAAAGGTAGTGAGGCCGACATTATTTTTGATCACCAGACAAAAGTAGAACTCGCCACCCATTTGCCAGGTAAGTTTAATATTAGCAATATGACAGCTGCAGCGTCTGTCGCATATTTGCTCGGTGCAACGGTAGAGAATATTGTGGAGGGAATTGCTGAGCTCGAAGAGATCCCCGGGCGTTTTGAGCGTGTCGAGGTAGGGGATAAAGGGTACGAGGTGATCGTCGACTACGCACACACCCCCGATGCTATCGAGAAATTGCTCGATACTGCACGCGTGCTCACCAAGAACCGTGTGATTTTAGTATTTGGCGCGTGTGGCGACCGCGACAAACTCAAGCGACCACTGATGGGTGGTATTGCTGCAAAACTTGCCGATCGCGTGATTATTACAGATGAAGAAAGCTACAACGAATCGCCGCAAGAAATCCGCGGAGACATGATACGAGGTGTCGAACAAGCGGGTGGAGCGGCAAAAATGACTGAGATTGCCGACCGCCGCGAGGCTATTGCAAAAGCGCTTTCTATCGCAAAAAAAGGTGACACTGTACTCGTGACTGGCATGGGCCACGAACAGTATCGCATTATTCAGGGTGAGCGCCAGCCATGGAATGATACACAGGTAATTAAAGAGTTGGTAGAAAAGTAAAGCGGCTGAGCTGTGTCAACTTACATTGGCGGACAAGCGAGTATGTGTTCTAAGAAAGCAGCCCCTGGTCTAATGAGAACTCATCTTAGAGAGCATATCACCTAGAGTGTGCTCGAAGTAGGCATTTGACTCACTGGCGTCGATCTTTGCTAGTCTTAGGTCGCTATCTTTTGCACCCTTGCGCATGCCTTTACGATACGATAGGGCAAGGTCTTTTGCACCTTTAGTGCCATGTATGGCATTGATAATGTCGGGCCTATTTTCTTCTACCTGAAATGAAGTGGCGAGGAGTGTCTCAATGTCTCGCTTTTTGGCATGTTCGCTTGCATAACTTTCTTGTAGTTGACCGTTCCCATTTCTGGGTAGTAGTCGCATAGACTCTGGATCGATGAAGCGAACGCCTTTGCTGTCGTGTGCCAAATTCTTTACCTGTGCGTCACCATGACTGATGCCAGCACCGTGCAAGTAACCTATACCCCATAGGCAGTCTTGGAATGAAGTGCGGATACGCTCCGGGCGCAATTCTTCGGGTTGAAGTGACTTATCAGCCCAGAATGTCTGGTCTGTCGACACAACGCCATGTTCGTATAGGGTGATTGTTTGCAAAATACCTTGAGCGTTTCGCCATACGCCGAGTGGCAAATAGGTATTTTGTACATCACCTATGCTATTGAGGTGGTTTAATGCGGCGAGCTCCTGATAAATGTCATCTGGCATAGGTTCATCAAACGGCTTGACAGCAACAAGTTCCGGTCGATTAGCTCTACTGTGGTCGTGAACAATAAGCTGCCCAAAGCTCACCTGATGCTGACTCTCGTCTCGGCCGTGACGAAATGCCTCGTGTTCGGTATAAACTCCAGTAGCAGGTTTATTGCTTTCTGAAAGACCATACGCATGTTTCGAGAGTAGTGCCTCGGAGATGCCAATAGCGCCAAGTTTGTGGATGACTTCTTGTCGCATGGCAGGAGAAGATTCGAGGGTAAAGTCTAAGCTTGCAGGGCGTGCATCTTTGATAAGTTCTTGAGGGCCGTTAAATCGTAGAGTGGACATAATACCTAAGATTACTGTGTTATTTGCATCATTTTACCACAGTTATTAGCATAAGTCAATAGCATGGTCTCGTAGAATCAAACTGTAACGGTAAGCTCCTGTGCGGAAAATCTGTCCCTATACACAGCCCTGTGGTTATGCGAAGTGTTAGTATATGTTTATTGACGCACCGACGTTTGACGTTATACGCTACTAAGTAAATAATTTAAAAAAGACACTCTAGGTATCATGAATTCATTTGACTACACGCCACTTTCTAGCAACGTTTCCTACCATGACCGCATGCAGCATGAAGGTTCATTGATGGTCAAGATATGCGGTGGCTTGGCTGTAGTTTTCTTGGGTTGTTCAGTACTACCTTTTGTCCTGTATGGAGAGGCGGCTGGGGGACTTGGTTTTATAATTGCGGCACTTATATGTATAGGAATAGCTGCCGCCTCCTACTATGCACTTGGTCGATCGGTGCGACTGCAGCGATTTGCCCAGGCAAACGGCCTGACGTATAGTGTGAGGGACAAAGAAGGGGTAGACCGACAAGGGAGATTGTTCGAAAGGGGTCATAGTCGATATTTTTCGGACATCATGATATCTACCCGTCATAGTTTCGATGAAATCGGTACGTTCAACTACACCACGGGTGGCGGGAAAAACAGGCAGACCCACGCGCGAGGGTATGTTCGGATCAAGCTTCCTCGCCGCTTGCCCCATATGATTCTCGACGCCAAAAGCAACAACTTCCTTGGTAAGATTAGTAATATCAGTGGCGTTGGTGGGCAAAAACTGAGTCTCGAGGGCGATTTCGATAAGTACTTTACTTTGTACACACC
>CALGUM010000005.1 GCA_937902295.1 uncultured Candidatus Saccharibacteria bacterium
GAAGGAACGAGAAGTTTCTAGTAGCACAGTGCTTAGAAATCCAAAATTGTTTACTGGCACCCCTTTTGACTTAGAAGTACCGACCCGTACGGGGCTTGAAATATTGCACCTCGTGACTGGACTTACTGCAGTTGACACCGACTGGCTAGTTGAGCTCGCGCCCGAAGTGTTTACAAGAGGAAAAGCCAAAGTAGTATACGATCCAAGACTCGGCGGCTTAGTAGAGCGCCAGCAACTGCGATTCGGAAAACGTATGATCGAAGGGCAATCAAAACCACTTAATGCTACCTCAAAAGATACGCGCGCGCTATTTATCCGTGAATATGCCAAATGGGCACACGGACAACTTGAGCGACAACACAGCAACCTTGCACGCTTTCATCACAAAGTTCCACGAGTGACACTACGTGATGTGGAGCGCGAGGCTGCTCAGCGTTCGCATGGTGTCGTATCTCTTGTCTACCTATCGTCGCAACAAAAACGTGATCTGATCGCGCTTACACAGCTCGAGACGTATTTTGGCAATGACTTTATGAAGCATCTTGGTAAGCCTCGTCGTCACGATGCGCCCCCTGGGCGTGCACGTCGCTCCGGCTGGCAACCCGCACACAAGCGTAAATATCGTCGCGATCGATGGTAAAGTTACGCGGCATGTTTTGATGACGAAGTGCGCACACTGAGACCTGTGCCTTCAAATGACTGGCAAACAAACACTGGTTCTGTAGGTGTGCTCGTGGCTGCATCATGGGCGTAGCCGAGCGCATTGAATTCTGGTAGCCGTGTTGGATCACTCACCCTATTTTTGACAACCCAATTCGCGCATGCGCCGCGCGCGATTTTTGTATGTACCGTAACGAACGTTGGTGCTCCCGTGTGTGAATTCACTGTGAGAAACTTTGGTGTAATGGTAGGCAGATTTGTGAATGGCAAAATTGCTTTGGTGTACTCAACTGCCGACAGGTTGAGAATGTGTGTCGCCGAGCGTGGGAGGCCGCGTGTAAGGCTATCGCCCCAGAATTGATAGAGGGTGCGTGTATCTGGCAGCTTATATCCCATTTCGAGGCGATACGGCATAACACCGTCGCACGCTTGGAGTGTGCCATAGAGCCCGGACAAGATAGTGAGGTGCGCGTGCGCGTAGGTACGCTCCTCGTCCGACCAGGTATGTGCCTGCAGGCCACTGTAGATATCACCGCGAAAAGTATCTATGGCGGGGGTTTGTAGTTCTGGGGCTGTAGACCACGCGTGAAAGAGCGAGGCTACCTCTTCGGCTTTGCTGCGAGAAATCTTCATGAGCTGCATAATGTCGTCAATGGAAGCCGCTCGCCATAGGGTAGCGAGTTCGGTGGCTTCGCGAAAAAATTGCGGTTCACCAAGAGGCGCGAGCGGTGCAGTGGGCGCATTCATAGTCTTTGAGGAGTGGATGAGGGTGTGGAGCATGGTACTAGTATAGCTGTCATGAATGGTATGAAAATAGTCATACAAGCAAATTGCCCCCAGACTCCGGAGGCAGCTTGCCTGCTACGAAGCCTGTAGGGCGGGGTATGATAGTTCACTCCTTCCGGGTGGCGATCCAGGGGTGTGTAGCGGTGGGCGACTCGATAGGACACAGCGCATCACGCCTATGAGTGCAAAAAACACCACAATGAGTGTGATGGGCAAACAGTAGGCGGCCAAGAAGCGTGCGAAGTCACCTCCGGCAACATATACTGCTATTAAGATTGCAGTATTTGCGACGAGTATACCGTAGCCTGTCATGTATAGACTTTTCTTGAGATTCGTGCGGTTCATCGTCGCTACAGGTATTATAGCTGCGGCAAGCGATACGAGAAGTGCAGTGCCTAGCAAGATAAGTCGAGCGATTTCGAGCATGATACTCATGATAGTCACCTACAATCTACTGATAGGAGTGAATGATCAAGACACAAGGGATATGTATCTAGAAGCATTATATCACATACACTGCGATTATGTCAAGTGGTTATGGTTGTAGAATGCACCATAAGCAATACATTCAAAAGATCGCTATCGGATTGATAAGTATAAGTCTCTTATGCTATGATGATTATCGCCATAGCCGCAGCAATAGCACTAGTGCTACTTGCGGTAATCATTTATGCCGTCCGACGCTACCTCAGAAGTGATACTCGACAACGCGGCAAGTCTTCTGCCGGAGGTCGTGGGCGATAGTTCACTGTTTGTGAATACAATAATCCACCTCATCACAGAGGTGGATTATTTGTACTAATACGTCTAATGGTTGCAATTGCATTAGAAATATGATAAAAATATAGTAGATATTAATACCACTTAAAAAGAGAGGTGGGTGCGTTGTGATTACATACTTCCGCTCTACACACTATCGTCCTGCCATCAAACGACGTGACGATATTCAACCAGGTAGTTGGATTCGCTCGGAGCGCCCCAATGACGAAGAGCGCCAAAAGCTCATAAAGTTTGGGATCGATGCCGATATTTTGACGGATGCTCTAGATCCACATGAGGTGCCTCGTGTCGAGCTCGAAGATGGTTGGACATATTTTATTACACGCCTGCCCGATACCGAAGATGATTTTAATGATTTTACGACGCCGATATTGTTTGCGCTGGGTGAAGAGCATATGATTACCGTGAGTCGAGATAGTCTTGGTCGCCTGTGGCAGCCATTCATTGATCGTACACTTGCCCCAACCACCCAAAGAACAAAGTTATTCATGCATATGCTCGATGCAATCGCCAAGCAGTATCAGACACGCATCGCCGCTATCAATAGGCAAATGCGAGCCTCCAATAGCAGCGTACATTCACTCCAGGCAAAAGACATCACTACAATCACTGAGTACGAGCGAAAGCTCAACGACTATCTGGATGCACTCCTGCCCACAAACACTGCGCTCGAGAAGATACTGGGCGGTAAGATGCTTCGTCTGTACGAAGACGATCGAGACCTGATAGAAGACCTCTCGATTGATTTTGAGCAGCTGATTGCGCGCTGTAAGAGTCTGTTGCGTACTATTACAAACCTTCGTGATTCGTACCGCGCAGTGATGGATACACGTTTGAACGAAACGATCCGCATACTGACAGTTATTACACTGACATTCACTATTCCGACGATGTTTGCGGGGCTATATGGGATGAATGTAGGTTTGCCGGGCGAGGGGGAACCGTATATGTTTTGGGTTATTGTCGCGATAAGCGCTTCGCTCGCCATTTCTCTTGCAGTGTATTTCCTGCGTAAGCGCTAGAATGATACAATAAGCGTACAATGAGCCCTACCAAAAAGCTACATACCGGCATCCGGTGGTCCTGGAAGCAGACGAAGAAGTGGATATCTCGGCTGCTCGATGACATAAATACAAGCAACACGATGGTGCTCGCAGCTGGAATCTCATACTTTTGCTCTCTTGCTTTTTTCCCACTGTTTGCAGTGGGACTTGCGGTCGCATCGATTGTCATTGCGCCGCATCAGGTAGTCGCAGTAGTAGAGAATATTTATATCTATTTACCGAATGATATTGCGTCATTGGTCTCAAGCCAACTTGAGGCACAGTCGGGGAGGTACGGAGGTAACATCGTGATCGCCGTTATCGCCATCGCAATTTCGCTATTCGGTGCGTCGGCTGCTGTAGTGAACACCATACGCTCTCTCAACGTGCTCTATAAGGTAAAAGAGACACGAAACATTGTAAAGATGCGGGCGCTCAGTATTCTGATACTAGTCTGCGCGTTACTACTTTTGTCGGCGGTGCTTCTACTACTAGTAGTTGATCGATACATGGTGGAATGGGGTGTGTCGGCGTTACTTGTAGAGATCATGATTGTGGTGCGCTGGCCGTTGCTATTTGTGATGATGGTGCTTGCATTTACGGCTTTGTACTACTATGGTCCAAATCGCCCGCGCGTCGCATGGCGCTGGGTGAACTGGGGGGCTATCGCAGCAACAGTAATATGGCTGCTAGTTACACTCGGGCTCTTTGCCTACACGAGACTCTTTCCTACATTTAACGAATCGTACACACTGTTCGCGGGTATTATCGTGCTCATGATCTGGTTTAATTTGAGCGCGCTCGCACTGCTAATTGGCGGGCATATTAATCAACGCTTACATAGAAGGTAGCGAGGAGCGTTAGTTCTCAAAGCCCCAGAACACAGCTCGTGTTGCGGTGGCGGTGCGCGAAGCACTAATGCTGGTGCAGATGGAAGTCGCTCTTGCATTATCACTTACCTCAAGCCCACTGCGCGACTGCAACCTGTTAATTACGAGCACATAGAACGGGCCGGCCGATGGATCACATCCTTGAGTCCCTGCGGCGCTGCGGTAGTAAGTATAAAGATGTGTCGCATCATTGATCGGATCGACCGGTAGTGATCGTGCCACAGAATTGAGCGAGGTGAGCCAGGTGTCCGTGTTGACGCTAGCTTGCCAGCTCGCATGATTGGTATCAAGATTTGTTGCAGCTGGGTACTGTCCGTTTAGCACTTTGTACTGTTCAAGGGCTTTTCGAATACTTGCTATGTCCTGCAGGCCTCGTGTGTCATTGGCTGACTGCTGTACGCCATTGAATGCCACGATTGTAATGGCTGCTAAGATCCCAATCACGACTATTACAATTAAAAGCTCGACAATAGTAAAACCGCTTGTGCTTTTTCTCATTACTGCTAGTATAGCAGGGGGCTGGTGCATTTCAACGGCTGCTACTATAATGTTGACATACTTTTCATACTTATCGTATACTTTATACGAAAGGAGTGTATGTTTTTATGCACGAAAAGAAACTCTACGGTACCGCTACTGTCGGTACAAAAGGGCAGGTGGTGATACCTGCAGCAGCACGTGAAGCGCTGAATATCAACGAGGGCGATAAACTCTATGTGGTCGGCTCAGAAAAAGCTGGATGGGTAGGATTTATAAAAGAAGAACAACTCGAGAAGATGGTTGGTCAAGTGGTACATAGCATCGAGACTTTTGAGCAGCTACGAAGAAAAGACCAACAGTAGTTCGATGCAACATCATTTACCTTTGAAAAATAAGCTTATTATTATGTTGAGTGTGATGGCGAGTCTATTCCTCGTTGCGCTTGATCAAACAATCATCTCTACGGCACTTGGTAGAATCGTCGAAGAGTTTCATTCTTTTAGCTCTTTGAGCTGGATTGTGACCGCCTATCTACTTACGACTACTATTACTGTTCCGATTGCGGGCAAGCTGTCTGATATTTTTGGTCGTAGGATTATGCTGCTTATCGGTGTGGCAATATTTGGCGCGGCATCACTTATGAGCGGTCTTTCCGGCACCGTTGAACAGCTGATCCTCTGGCGTGCTATACAGGGCATCGGGGGCGGTATTATTACTGCCAATGCGTTTACTATTATTGGGGATTTGTTTGCAGCTCGTGAGCGGGGCCGCTGGCAGGGTTTGTTTGGTGCAGTGTTTGGTCTAAGTTCAGTAATCGGTCCACTACTTGGAGGGTGGCTCGCCGATGGGCAAAGTGTGTTTGGACTTACGACCGATTGGCGCTGGACTTTCTATATCAATGTACCAGTGGCGATCGTGGCGTTTATTGTCATCGCTGTATTCTGCCCAATGCTAAAACACAGCAAAAAACCAGTAATAGATTACGCAGGAGCGGCACTTCTGGCACTAGGTCTCGGTACGTTGGTGTTAGCAGTAGACAATACAGACAAGATTTTTGCACAGCTCCTTGAGTCTACGGACATTTCGCTCCTCACTCTCAGACTCATTATGGCTGCTATTGTGGTAGCAGCGACAGCAGCATTCATCTGGGTGGAGCGAAAGGTGCGCGAGCCAATCCTGCCGCTGCGTTTCTTTGAGAATCGTAACTTTGTACTTATCATGGGCGTTGCAACACTATTTGGTGCGGCGTTCATGGGGTCTATCCTTTACCTTACCCAGTTCAATCAGCAAGTATTTGGAGCGTCGCCAACCGAATCGGGACTCATGCTGCTTCCTATGGTTGCGGGTCTTATGATTACATCGATTATCTCAGGGCAGATTATATCTCGGACAGGCAGGTATAAGATATTTATGCAAATAGGTATTGTGGTCGGTACAGTGATGGTGTTTGCACTTTCTACACTCACGCCAGAGAGCACGTATATATACGAGGCGATTATCATGACACTGCTTGGTGCGGGACTTGGCGTGGTTATGCCGGTGATAAACCTCGCGGTGCAGAACGAGTTTACGCAACAAGATCTTGGTGTTGCGACAAGCTCAAGCCAACTCTTTCGTAGTCTCGGTTCGACCATTGGAGTGGCGATGTTTGGTGCAGTGCTGACAGCTGGACTTGCCACAAGTTTAACGAATATGGAAAAAGATCCCTATGTACAAAAACTCGCCCAGTCGGATGAGGCGAGGCAGTTCGGAGACCTTACAAACTACGATACCTTATTAAACCTCAATATGCCTGAGACGAAACAAAAGGTTACAGTTGGATTTAAAGAAGGGATCCAAGATATGCCACCTGCAGCACAGCAGGAGATAATGCGCGAGTTTACAGCAGAGCAAGCCGCGTATGCGCACAAAGTAACGCACGCGTTTAGTGATAGCTTGCAACGGATATTCCTCGTGTCGTCGGTGCTTATGCTAGTGGCTACTGTGCTTGTATTTATGCTCAAAGAAAAACCACTGCGCGCCGCATCGCCCGACCAAACACCAGGGGTATAAATACCCTTGAGCGATAGCATAAAGTTTTCGAATATGCTTGCGCTTGGTAACTATCTGCGGTACTATAAGAATAAGCAGAAGCGGCCTAGGTTTTTTAAGTATTGACACAAATAAGCCTCTTTGTTATTCTAAGACTTGCGTTCCGCGAGAAACACACACAGAAAACTTTATGGCAACTAAAGGTCGAATGAGCGGAACCGGCACTTAACAAGGAGAATTACATGCCGATTAACATCGACTTCGCCACCTCCCGGCGAAAAAGAGTCGAAGTGACAGTGCAGCCTGCCGAGTGGCAGGTATACATTGCTCATTAGGCGTGGGCAGCAAATACCCCCTTCATTAGAAGGGGGTATTTTTACATTTAGTCAAAGGTATACTGCGATTTGAACTAGTTGTCGTTTGTGGAATCCTTGATCGCGGCATCGAGCGTAGATCGGATCGCGTCGGTAGTGTTGTACTTGTCAGTTTCGAGTACTTCTCCATTGAGGTAGAGGGCTGGTGTTCCTGTGACATCATTGGCTTTGCCCAGCGCTTGGTCGAAGTTGATTTTTTGCGATACTTTTGTAGAGCTGATGTCTTCATTGAACTGATCAATATCTAATTTTAGATCAGCTGCGTATTCACGGAACTGACTATCGCGTTGCGGGCCATTGAGAGTACCCCATTGGTTTTGAGTGGAAAAGACGAGGTGCCACATGTCCCAGTACTTATCTTGCATACCAGCTGCCTCGACAGTCGCAGCAGCAGCACGAGCGTTCGGGTGAATAGAGGTTAGGGGGAAGTGGCGATAGACGAAGGCGATTGAGTCTTCGTACTCATCCATAACTGGCTGGAAGTTTTTGTGGAAGCTTGCACAACCAGGGCACTGGAAGTCACCATATTCTATGAGCACCACATCGGCATCGGGGTTGCCGAACACGTGGTCTGCCATTGGGGCCTGTTCATCTGCTTCGGTTTGAATTTGTGTGTGATCAATCGCACTGACATCGACGGACTCTTGCTGTGAAAGGTATACCAATCCTGCAAGAAGACCGATGACAGCGACAGCGAATATAATCCATGTGCGCATGTTCATTGTTCTAAACTCCTTATGTTGCTTTAACTAGTATAGTACAGTTGTTGGCTCTCGGGCAACCGCGGTGTACAATAACCTTACGATGACAATACTTATGGTTCTACTGGCTGCAATATTATACATCTGCTTGGTGTGGTGTCTGAGCGTTGCACCTCGGCAGTCGCAGTACAGCGCATTTGAACGCACACGCCGTCTGGAGGCGCAGGATATTGCGATAGCGCACGAAATTCGCAGAGCAGAGACATACGACGTGGTAGCGGGTATGTTGCGTCTTGCGGGGCTCCTTGTGACGGTTGGATTTTCGTGGACGGTGCTAGCTGAGTTCGGATGGGCAATAGGCACCATTGCCGTAGTAGCCGGAATTCTTGCGGGTCTCATACTGTCGCGCGTCGCCCCAGTGCGTCGCCTTGCTCAGCGCCTGTACGATAGATACGAAGTCGCGCTACTCGGGTTCATTGAGCAACATCGAGGTGTGCTACAGATTGTCCGCGCTGTAAATCCTCAAAGAGTAGAGGCGCCGCAAGTTGCATCAAAAGAAGAGTTTATTCATATCTCCGATAGTTTGATCACTATACTGACAAAAGATGAGCGACGATTAGTGCGACAAGGATTGTCTTTCTCTGAAGTAAAAGTGGGTGATATTATGACTCCGCGCAGTGTCATGGAGTCTGTAAAAAAGGACGATATCATAGGCCCATTGTTACTTGATGAACTACACAAGACTGGACACAGTCGGTTTCCAGTCATTGACAAGGATATTGACCATGTAATCGGCATACTCCATATCCGTAATCTGTTGCAATTGCAGGACAAAAAGACACACGAGGCATCCAGTGTGATGACCAAGCCTGTACACTACGTCAACGAAGTGCAGACCGCAAACCATGCTTTGGCCGCATTTCTTCGCACGCACTGCCATTTGATGATTGCTGTCAATGAGTACCGTGAAACCGTAGGAATTCTCACGCTCGAAGACACGATCGAATCGTTACTTGGGCGTAAAATTATCGATGAGTTCGATGCACACGAAGATCTGCGGGCAGTAGCCGCGAGAAATCCACGGCACAACAACCAGCCGCCTCAACACACTGACGTCTAGCGTATCTCTGTTATACATGGTAAAATATAGGGTAAGAGTGCGAGGTGTACGAATAATCACTACTCGCGAAAGACACCATTTTTTAAGGAATACTATGCCACGAATATTTGCAGAACATACGACAACACATATTGACCAGGTAGTGACCGTTAGCGGCTGGGTCCATAGTCGGCGCGATCATGGCGGCCTGATATTTATTGACCTAC
>CALGUM010000006.1 GCA_937902295.1 uncultured Candidatus Saccharibacteria bacterium
ATAAGGCCACGTGGACCAAGGAGGCGCGCGTATTTACCAAGTTTTGGCATGTACTGAGGTGTTGCGACGAGAATATCAAAGTTGAGCTCTTCTTTGTCGAGCTGCTTGGTAAACTCTTCATCACCAACTACGTCAGCACCAGCTTTTTTCGCAGCAGCGTGTTCAGATTCAGGGGCGAACACGGCAACTCGGATCTTTTTACCGGTTCCGTGTGGGAGGCTAACAGTCGCACGAATATTCTGATCTGCTTGACGTGGATCGACGCCAAGTCGAACGTGAACTTCCACACTTGCATCAAACGCAACTGGATTTGTCTCAACTACGAGTGCAAGTGCATCTGCGAGTGGGTACACCTTCTCTGCGTCAATTTTTTTTGCAACTGCTTGATACTTCTTGCCGCGGCGTTCGATGCGTGGACGAGCAACAGGTACAGGGCCTTTCTTCTTAGCTTCTTCTGCTTCTGGATCCTGTGCAGAGGTGTCACCAGTTTCCTTGCGAGCTTCTTTCTCTGCTTTTTCTTCTGCTTCGTCAAGTGCCTTTTGGCTACGCTTGCCAGCTTTTGCGACGACAGGTTCTTTTACTTCGTGTTTCTCTGCAGCTGCGATCGCTGCTTCGATTTCCGCGATTGTATTTTTCGCGGTGACGTCAAGCTTCAGCTCGGCGGCTTTTTCTAATAGATCGGCTTTTTTTGCCATGAAATGTAACTCCTTTTGTGGTGCAATCGGCCTGGTTAGCCTCCCACATATTACGTGTATAACTAATATAGTATAGCAGATTTTACGCGATATGCCAACACAGAGTGGAACTGCCTCGCATACATCTACCGCAGTTTTTTGATGGCAGTACCTTCTAGCTGAATAATAGTGGATGGTGGGGTATCTTCTGGCACTTCGCCGGCGTCCACATAGACACTAATCGCGTCTGCGAAATAGCTTATCGCGTGGTCTATCGTGCGTGCAGGTTCAAGACCTTGCGGATTTGCACTTGGCGCAACCAGCGGGCCTGAGTGAGCGAGTAGCTCACGTAAATCTCTACGGTGCGGCACTCTGTACGCCACGCTTCCATGTCCCCGGGTCAGCCATACGGGTTCATGTGTACTGGGAACAATGATACTTGTAGGCTGCAGGGTATTGAGCCGCTCGTAGGTGTGCTTCGCATTCGATGATAAATTCGGTATATCATCTATGGACGCAACGAGTACGATGAGTGGCTTATCGGGTGAACGACCTTTGAGTGTGAATATATTTTCGACAGCGCGCTGAATACTGGCGCAGGCAACAATACCGTACAGCGTATCCGTGCGCAGTACAGCGAGTTGCCCACTCGAAAGTGCGTCAAGTAGTCTCGAGTCGTTGTAATGTGGAGTGACCAACATACATATAGTATGGCATGGGCGGTAGGAATAAAAAATACGCCTCGTGCACACGAGGCGTATAGTGTAGTGGTTAGACGTCTATTCGGCGACTTCGACACCCATTGAGCGCGCAGAGCCAGCGATAATCTTAATGCGACCTTCTTCGTCAATCGCATTGAGCTGATCTTTTTTCATTTCTGCAATTTCTGCAAGTTGAGCACGAGTTATTGTGCCAACTTTTTCGGCATGTGGTTTCCCGCTACCCTTCTTGATACCGATAGCTTCGCGGATCGCATCGTCTACGGGCTGGCCTAAACTTTTCCATGTAAATGTTCGATCTTCGAATACTTGCATATGAACGATTACATCTTTGCCCATCAAATCTTTTGTCGCATCGTTAAAAGGATTGATGAAATCCATCATATTGAGACCCCATTGACCAAGCGTGCTACCTACAGGAGGACCTGCAGTGGCGCGGCCAGCTGGAATGCGGAGTTTGAGATTACCGATAACTTTTTTTGCCATGTGTTTTACATTGCCTTTCTTGTACTAAATAGTGTTGAAGCGTATTTAGTGCGTAACCTGAAAATTATACCAAAAAACACCTTACTTCGCAAGCTGAGTTATACTAAGCATATGCGAAAGTATTTTTCATCACTTTCAAAACGTCGATTTATCGCAAACTACATAGGTGGACTTGGGTACTACGGGTGGTATTTTGCGATTTTTGTACTCATCTCACAGATCGCGTTACAGGCGTCTCAGTTTGTGGTAGTGTCATCGCAGCCCATATACGACACCCCAGTGTCACATGGGGGTGTTACGCAAACGGCTACAGGAGACGACGTTAACCTACTGTTTAATATCATAAGTGCGTTCCTTATTATACTCGCCTGCTGTGCAGTATTGCTCGCACCCTACTACGTTGCGTGGTTGTCGCGAGGGCTCCCACGAATAGTACTAGCGCATACGAGTACGCAGACTACGCTGAGATCTTTACATTTCGTAAAACAAATTTCATGTGTGGTGTTAGTTTGTGTCGCTACACTGGTGTTATTTGCTCCCTACACCTCTGCGCTTGTGAATATTCTCTACCTGACAATCCTCGCGGCAGTAGTATTCTCGGCGCTGTGCTTTTGGGTGCAGTATAAAATAGTGACGCTCTGGCATATAGCTGAGCGTCACGTATTTTGAGATGAGGGTTGAACTAAACTTTTTTGACCTGTAGTGCGTCGAGTTCGACAGGAGTGTCGCGGCCAAACATACTGACCATGACCTTAATCTTACCTTTTTGGTAGTCGATTTCACT
>CALGUM010000007.1 GCA_937902295.1 uncultured Candidatus Saccharibacteria bacterium
TACATACTGTCGCTACTTCCGCTGCCGTCGAAGTCAACCACGACTGCGCCTTTGCCGTTAAGCTGTACGGGCTGAGCCACGATTTCGTTGTTATACTGCGGCGCTGATTGCATACGCAGATGATCAGTAATCTTAATTACCTCTTCGTCGGTAACCCACGCACCTTGGACACGCTTAGGCTTGCCCATCTGGGCTGTTTTCATGAGCATATCTCCCTGACCAAGGAGCTTTTCGGCACCTACACCGTCGAGAATTGTACGGCTATCCACCTGACTCGCCACCGTAAACGCGATACGCGCTGGCACGTTCGCCTTGATAAGGCCGGTAATAACATCGACACTCGGTCGCTGCGTTGCAAGCACCAGGTGAATACCCACTGCACGCGCTTTTTGCGCCAAGCGAACGATAAGTGCTTCGACATCACGCGCTGCAAGCATCATGAGATCTGCCAACTCGTCGATGACTATCACGATATATGGCATCTTACCTTCTTCGTGCTCCTGCATATTGCCATCTTCATCTTCGACGGAAATTTTACGCCCTCGCTGTGCAAGGCGCTTGTTATAACTTTCGATTTCTCGCACTTTTTCTTCGGCAAGTAATTTGTAACGACGCTCCATTTCATTGACTGCCCATTTGAGCGCACTAATCGTCTTCTCCGGCTCGTTAATAACAGGGGTAAGCAAATGTGGAATATCGTTGTACGGTGCCATTTCTACTTGCTTGGGGTCAACTAATATCAGCTTCATTTCGCTCGGGCTATTGCGATACAGTAAGCTCGTGAGCAGAGTATTAATCATAACTGACTTACCAGAACCTGTCTGACCAGCAATCAGAAGATGGGGCATTTTGTTGAGTTCGCCTACCACTGCCTGGCCAGAAATATCTTTTCCTATCGCAAAACTCAGGGGCTGCGCACCTTGTTTCCACTGAATAGAATCGAGAATACCATAGAGTCGCACATCGGCGGCACGAATATTTGGCACTTCGATACCGACTGCTTTCTGGCCGGGAATCGGTGCTTCAATACGCAGGCTCTGCGCGGCAAGATTGAGTGCAATATTTGTCTCAAGCTGTGTAATACGGGTGAGCTTCACGCCACTTGGTGGACGGAGTGTATACTGCGTCACCTTTGGTCCAATGTTGGCGCCCTCCATCTCCACGGCAATATTAAATTCACTGAGTGTCTCTTTGATCGTGAGGGCATTTTGCTGCACGTCACCTGGATCGGCTGGTTTTTGCTTCTTTTCGAGCAAATCAAGGCCTGGAGACTGCCAGTTTGGATCGGATACAGCAACGAGGGCGTGCTTTTCTTCGGCGGCTTTATCTTGCTGCACACTACCGCGCAAATTCGAAAGTCGCGACGGCTTTTTGTCATCAGTACTTGTCTCGGTGGGCATATTAACATTCACCTTGAGGTCACCCATGGAACTCTTGTCGTCTTTTGTATCTTTCTCTGCCTTGGTGCCACCAAATTTCAATCGTACACCTGTGCCCGCAGCTGCGTCGCTCGCACTGGCTTTTTTCATGATTTCTTTGTTGGCACGCTCTTCTTCGCCGAGATTATTGCGCATCCAGTTCCACATGTTGCTAATAACAGTAAACGGTGACACACGCAGTACATAGAGCGCTGTGATTGTAATAAGTAGTATATAGATAAATATGCCGACAGATGGACTTACCATCTGTAGCATCATATGTTCATTGAGCATGCGGCCTACCCAGCCACCAGTCGCCTGCCCGCGCTCGTCGTACAGCAAGCCAAACAAACCTGCAAACCACACCACCAACAGCCCTACCGAAAACTTTGTCAGAAACGACAGTTTATTGTCGTCTGCGCGAAACACTTCAACCGCAACGTATACAAAGAGCAGAGGTAACACGTAGACAGCGTAGCCAATCAAATTCAGGCTTGTCTGCTGTACCCATTCGAGCACTGGCCCACCGGCACCGAACCACGCCACGATATAGAGCACCGACACTGCCATCAGCGTGACAGCACCAACTTGCGCCCAAAACCCAGCCGGTAGTTTGTGCTGCGGTTTCGCGGGGGCTTTTTTGCCTCTAGTAGTCTTCTTTTTCTTTTTGGCCATAATCTGTTTATTATTATACACCTAAATATTGAGGTTAATTACTTTACTATTATAGCAAATTTTACGACGTTTGGCAAATCGCCTATGGTTATCTG
>CALGUM010000008.1 GCA_937902295.1 uncultured Candidatus Saccharibacteria bacterium
CGACCCCCATCACAGTCTTCGTGGATCAAACGGTGCAGATAGCATTCTACCGCAACAGGTATATGGTTATGCGGTAGAGCTCGAAACTGAAAACCGTTATAACAGTCCAACATTTTACACTCAAAGCCAACTTCGTCTCGATACCAACACTTCCACCCGTCCTACTCATATCGAGGCTGGGGCATACAACACCTGCACAATGGTAAATGCGCGTGTCTTTTGCTGGGGGGATAGATTCGTGACAGATGGCGTTGATATCAATACCGCACCCGACGACATAGGCAATGTCAAGGCCGCCAGTGGATGGTATAACTCAAGCACACTTCCCGCCTCTGCTATGGGTGTTGGTGAATCTACCTCATGCCTCGTGTCGAATGGCGAGCTCTACTGTAGAGGTTATTATGCGGGCGACGGCACTACCGCCCAAAATGCCATAGGTGTCAACGGTCCTTCGATGCCACACGTGCGTTGGAATCTGGTCAAAGCGACAAATACGGGTAGTTCTGCGCTCGCAGGCGTAAACGTAGAAGGATTTAATTCACACAGCGATAATTATATGTGTGCCTATGGAGACGGTGACGCCTACTGCTGGGGAACAGGTAGTACCTCGGGTAACGTATCCCCGAATGCGCTCACCCCTGCACGTATTATTGCAGGTACAGATGCCTCTACTGCCATGCGCCCAAGTGTGACGGGGGTAGCTGCAGGCTTCGATCATATATGCGTCGTTGCAAATGGATCACAATACTGCCGCGGCTACAATAACTATGGCAGTGGCAGTGACGCACGACGCGGCTCACTCGGCACAGATAGTCTTTCAAATTATACGAGTTCAAACTTAACCACAAAATCTGCCCCTGTAAGCAATACTATCGGCTTAACGGAAGGTGAGGCAGCTACAAAAATCGCCAGTGGCGACAATCACTCCTGCGCGATTGCAAACAATTACGTGTATTGCTGGGGTAGCAACTCACACGGGCAAATCGGTGACAGCTCGCTGCTCAACCGCACGCAGCCACATGGCATCAAAAACACCGCCGGATTCAACCCTCGTGCAGCTACCCACATTGCCGCAGGGGCGCGCCATTCATGCGCGATTATCGGTGGAGACGTCTACTGCTGGGGGGATAACAATTATGGTCAGCTCGGACGCGGTGGCTCGATTGGCGGAACCAGCAACGAACCTGTAAAAGTCTCTATGCCAGGCAATTACAAAGCCACCTCGATTGACGCTGGCACCGACCACACCTGTGCAATCGCAAACGGACGTGCTTATTGCTGGGGCCGTAACACTCGGGGCCAACTCGGCGTCACAGGATTGACGAGTCGCACAAGTCCCGTAGCTGTAGCGAGTAGCTTAGCTGGCAGGAACAATCTCAGTAGGGGTAACGCGACCACAGGCGACATTCCGACTCACATTACAACAGGCGCAAACTTCAGCTGCGCCCTGGCAAATGCTTACGCATACTGCTGGGGTGATAATACGAGTGGGCAAGTTGGGCTACCGCCAACTACACCTTACACCACCACGCCGAATCAGGTCGGAGTCGGAGGAGGCACTCCTGTTCCTGCGGGTCAAGATGAATGGATGGCACTCGACGCTGGCAGTAACTTTGTATGTGGCGCGATAAACCAAGTCGTACGTTGCTGGGGAAATAACAGTAGCGGCCAACTTGGACGAGATACTGGCAGTACACACATTCCAGGGACTGTGACTAGTAATCAGCCTGATCAACAAAACGTCGGATGGAAAAAAACTACTCGCCTTACCGCAGGGACCAATCATGCGTGCGCAATCGCCAATGGAGAGGCGCACTGTTGGGGCGGCAACGCAAACGGCAAACTTGGAATAGGGTCGACACTTCCAGGCACCAGCAATGAAACTCGGCGTGTCACACGAGCAGCGGGATTCTTACAAGAGAATCACATCTACGATATTTCTGCAGGGGGTAACCACACCTGCGGTATCGCAAACGGAAAGATTATCTGCTGGGGTCTCAATAGCTCAGGGCAACTTGGAGACACCACGACCGATAGTCGCAGCACTGCGAATCGCTGGCAAGGAACCTATCTCCGCGAGTATCGCAGCTTGGACATAAGTGAGGCAACTGTCTTTTAGTACAGAAAGGATCCCTCTGAAAATAAACAAAGACTACCTCCAAAGCGCAATCTTTGGCATCAATGATGCACTCGTATCCACTACTGGTGTCATGGTCGGTATCAGCGCAGGTACGGGCGACAAGTCCATCATCATACTTGCCGGTGTTGTGACGATTATGGTAGAAGCACTCTCTATGGGTTCGGGGCAATACCTTAGCCTCAAGTCTGCCAATCAATACCAAAAAAAGCCAAATCAACGAGAGGCCATCACTAGTGGCATCATCATGTATCTCGGCTATATTATCGGTGGACTCGTGCCGCTCATACCAATAATCCTCCTCCCCGTCGGCACATCAAGTGTCGCTGCTGTAGCGGCTGCGCTCATTGGTCTTCTCACACTAGGATACGCAAAGGGTAAGATCGTACAGGTCTCTCCTATTAAGAGTGCGATAGAAGTATTTGTAATAGGCGGGATCGCAACTCTTATTGGGCTGTTTGTCGGAAGTCTGTTGGGAGTGTAATACACAGCACCATAAAAAATAGCCCCCAAGGGAGCTGCTTTTTATGGTACACCCGGTACGATTCGAACGTACGACACCTGGTTCCGAAGACCAGTGCTCTATCCACTGAGCTACGGGTGCAAATTTATCTCTTACGATTGTACCACAAACCGCCACATGCGCTATACTGGAGTGTATGAACGTTCACACTAGCATCCCCCTCAAAAACTACACCTCCATGCAACTTGGCGGTCCAGCGCGGTTCATGTCTGATGTTATGACAATCGATGAACTCCACCAAGTCATCGTCAACGCACAGTCACGTAATATCCCCTTTTTCGTCCTAGGCAGCGGCAGCAATGTCATTGCACGAGACGATGGCTACGAAGGGCTTGTGGTGCGTGTCCGCATTCCTGGCTTTGAAGTTATCGCCGAAGATAGCCAAACAGTCACTATCAAAGTGGGAGCAGGTGAAATATGGGACGAAATTGTAGCGCGCACGGTCGACATGAATCTCACTGGTATAGAAGCACTCTCGGATATTCCGAGCTACTGTGGCGCGGCACCCATTCAAAATATTGGTGCATATGGTCAGGAAATTGCAGATACACTCACTTCCCTCGAGGCGTACGATACCACGTCGGGGCACATTGTCGCTCTGTCTCGCGAAGACTGTAAATTTACGTACCGTGATAGTATTTTTCGCACCGATGCACGAGGCCGCTACATCATAACAAGCATCACACTTGAGCTGTATAAGTCCACTCCCGAACCGCCTTTCTACAAGGCGCTACAAGAGTATTTCGATTCGCACGGCATTACCGTCTATACGCCACAAGCGGTCCGCGAAGCCGTCTCTGCCATCCGGCACGAAAAACTCCCCGACCCTGCCGTCAAGCCAAACTCTGGCTCTTTCTTTAAGAACGCGATTATCGAACAATGGCAGCTAGACGAATTACTTGCAGAATACCCTAGCGCACCACACTACGCCATGGACGAGAATCGACATAAGGTACCTACCGGTTGGCTTATCGAGCAATGTGGGCTAAAAGGCAAACTACTCCATGGCATGCGTGTCAACCCAGCGAATGCGCTAGTGCTCATTAACGAATCTGCGGCCAGTTACAACGACCTATCGTTAGCTCGAGACAAGATCATTCAAGCCGTGCAAGATACTTTTAAAATTACACTGGAGCAGGAACCACTAGAAATAGTATAGGCTTGACCTAGAACTTGCGTGCACCCTATGCATGGTGATATACTTTCAACCATAAGCATTAATTAACTAGGGGGCACTAGAAAAAACAATGAATCTTCAAACATTAAAAGATCAAAAAGGTTTCACGATCGTTGAGCTACTCATCGTTATCGTAGTAATCGGCATTTTGGCTGCTATTACTATCGTGGCGTTTAATGGTGTGCAGAATCGAGCGAAGGCTACTAGGGCACAAAATACCGCAGTTGAAGTTCAGAAAAAGGCCGAGGCTATCAATGCTGACACCGGGGTATATCCTGCTGCATTTGGAGACTTTACGGGTGATATCGGGCGTCTATCGACCGGCATAACATTTAATACAGCCACTAACGTCACTGCCACAAATGGCGAGAACACTGTGGTTTATACTCGATGTCCAGCAACAGGTACAGTAACAGGTGCCACTATTCGATGGTTTGATTATGCAGCGAGTGGAGGCGGAGCGCTAACTCCTGTCAGCGGTGGAAAAACAATTACTGTAGGGACTTGTTCGTAATTAGACATACACCTTACATCAAAATCCCGGTCGGTGCCGGGATTTTGATTATAACAAGACAACATCTCACTTTTTATACCTGAGAGAAGTCCATGCCATACTAATAGTTGCTATAGCATTAGCAGTATAGTAAACTACATAGCATACAACTAAATTAATTAGGGGGCATCTAAAGAATGGGTCTTCAAACAAAACAACAAAAAGGTTTCACGATCGTTGAGCTACTCATCGTTATCGTAGTAATCGGCATCTTGGCTGCTATTACTATTGTGGCGTTTAATGGTGTGCAGAATCGAGCAAAGGCCACT
>CALGUM010000009.1 GCA_937902295.1 uncultured Candidatus Saccharibacteria bacterium
TCGATCGCTCACTGTGAGTGTATAGGGAATCCCCATGAGCTCGGCATCGGCGAACTTCATACCGGGACGCTCATTGCGATCATCGTACAACACTTCAATCCCACGATCTTGCAATTCATTATACAGAGTATCTGCTACTTCGCCACCCCTCGCGCCAATACTCACTAAATATACACGTGCTGGTGCAACGTCTTCAGGCCACACAATACCTTTTTCATCTGCAAATTTTTCCACAATTACGCCCATCACTCGTGTAATACCAATTCCATACGACGCTAAATAAATTGGCTTCTGGACCCCATTGCTGTCGGTATACATAATGCCCATCTGCTCAGACTTTTCAGTACCAAATTTAAAAATATTTCCAACCTCGGCACTTTTGACCGGCGTAAGGCTTGCCTTGTCCACGCCCAGTTCTGTCGCTGCATCGTCGAGCACTTCTTCGTTGACTGCAACGGTGTGCTGCTCGTCTACGTACAGAATGTCTTCTCCCGCTTCGCAGATAGTCTGAAACTCATGACTAAACTTTGTGAATGCACCGCCACTTGCAAACGTCACGAACGTGCTTTCACCTATACCAAATCGCTGGTAGCAACGCTGATAGGCCTCGATGACACGCTCATAGTATGTGTCCATGTCTTCCTGAGTTGCGTGGAGCGAGTACATGTCTTTCATGACAAATTCTCGGCCTCGCATAATTCCGCTTTTTGCACGCACCTCATTACGCAACTTTGTCTGAAACTGATACACAGAGGTCGGAAGGTCTTTATAACTCTGTACGAACTGCTGCATCATTTCCATAATGGCCTCTTCGTGGCTCCAGCCAAACCCAACCTCTGTACCATCTTTGAGTTTCGACTTGAACCACACATCAACTACTTCGTCATCCCAACGACCAGTCCCCTCCCAGGTTTCTTTGCGCTGCAGGCTGCTCATAATAATCTCTTGACCAGAGACGGCGTTCATTTCTTCGCGTACGATTTGCTTGATTTTTTCTAGTACCCGTAGTCCCAATGGTGTATATGCGTAGACCCCAGCCATCACCTTATACACATACCCTGCTCGGATTAACAGCTGTGCGTTTTTCGACACTTCGTCTGCAGGACTAGTTTTGCTTGTTTTTGTAAATAATTGAGAAACTTTCATATTGCTCCTTTGTAGTGCTATGGTTCTAAGTTTAGTGCTATGACTGTATGCGTAAAGAAATGAGTGACCGGCACGCCGGTGTCAACACGGTAACACTATACATAATGTTGCACTGAATCATGCCCCTATTATACCAGAGATATTCCTAGCATTGGCATAACAAACAAGACGAAAAACGCCACACCATTTTTTAGCATATGTACTAGAATCCCGGCCCATACATTACCTGTATACGCTCGGAGTGCGCCGATACATAGCGCCAAGACTGTCGTGTTTATCATGACATTCCATTGCAGTGGATAGTCTGGGCCTGCATACAGGTGCATCAAACCAAATACCAGAGATGTGATGATAACAGTCCACACTACACTTACGTACCGTCGAATTCGGTCGTATAAGTAGCCTCGAAATAGCACTTCTTCAAAAATTGGCGCAAGTACGACAAGTGTCAAAAATGCCATTAATAGTTCGTAGCGCTGCGTCACATTGTCGAATCCGATTTGCTGCTCAGTTTGCAAATCAAGTCCTGGCAACACCTGGGTTGCAATAAATAATGCGAGTGTACTGGCAACAAGAGATACAACAAAAACTACTGGAGCGAGACCAATGTCGCGCCAGCTTGGCAACGCCTCCGAAAAACCAAGATCTGTCCAAGTGAGACGCTGACTCTTCAATGCTACCCACGGTATACCTGCCGCAATACCAAGCGACAACGCATACACAAGCGCAGATATTACTGTTTGGAGTACCGTCTCGTTGATGCCAGAGAGCGCAGCGCTATCGAGCTGATTCACACCATACAACACCGCGACGAGAAGCAACTGTGCGCCGATAAACGCAGCGATTACCCACGCAGAAAACGCCAAAGCTAACCCCATGCGAGCGATGAGCGGTTTTGATGTTTTCTGTGGCACCTTTTTCTGTGGTGGTTGTGGTTGCGCTCCTCTCGAAACTGACTCACTTTCTGAGGCTTGCGTATGTGCCCCGGTGGTATCACGAGGCTTGAACGTTACACGATTCATTGCAGCACCTTTCCGATATCAGCGATTGTCACGAGTATAATAAGGCCAAAGAGCGTCAGGATGCCGATTCCTTGAATAGACTCCTCGCGC
>CALGUM010000010.1 GCA_937902295.1 uncultured Candidatus Saccharibacteria bacterium
GCCGATAAAAAGTCACCAATTGTCCTGACAAGTGATGATGTGGCGCATGCAGTGTCTGTGATGACAGGCATTCCGGTGACACGAGTACGAAATAACGAGGCTCGTGTACTCGCGCGTCTAGAAAAGCATCTGGCCAAGCATGTCATCGGCCAAAACGAGGCGGTCGAGACGGTGTCACGAGCAATTCGTCGCAGCAGGAGCGGTGTTGGTTCGAGTAATCGGCCTATCGGATCGTTTGTGTTTATGGGTCCGACCGGGGTAGGTAAAACGGAGTTGGCACGCGTTCTCGCGCGTGAGGTATTTGGAAGTGACGATGCGCTTATCAAGATTGATATGAGCGAGTTTTCAGAAAAGCATTCAACGTCAAGATTGCTTGGCGCGCCCGCGGGATATGTTGGCTACGAAGACGGCGGACAGCTCACGGATAAAATACGGCGCCAGCCATACAGCGTTGTGCTATTCGATGAGATTGAAAAAGCCCACCCTGCAGTATTTCACATGCTGCTGCAAATGCTCGAAGATGGCAAGGTGACAGATGCAACGGGTCGTTCGGTAGATTTCACCAACACGATCGTTATCTTAACGAGTAATCTTGGTGCTGATGCGATGCGGCGGGAGGCAAATCTTGGATTTGAGGTAGCGAGCAAGAAAGATACAGAAAAGCTCGACGCCTTGCATGAGCGCAACGCCGTAGCGGCTCGCGAGGCGCTGCAAGGCTTTATGCGTCCAGAGCTAATCAATCGTTTTGACGGAATTGTAACATTCCGTGCCTTGACTCGCAAAGAAGTGTCAAAAATATTCGATACACTGATTAGTCATCTTAAAGACCGACTTGCAATAAAAGGTATTGCGCTTGTTATAAAACCTTCTGCAAAAAGGCTCTTGATTGATCATGGATATGACAAGTACAACGGCGCACGACCACTGCGTCGTGTCATCGAAGATGAGTTGGAGCATGAGATCGCCGAAGGAGTGATAGCCGGTCAGTTCGAAAAGGGAGCTGTCGTGACAGCAACAGCCAAAAAGGGCAAGGTGGTAGTAGTGGGGGAATATGAGAGCAAACCACGGGCATAGCGCAGCTGCAACGTTTGTTAGTGTCGTTGTTGCGTTAGTATTTTGTATTGGCGCGGCATGGTTGCTGATAAATCGTAGCTATGTGGTTGATCAACTTGCTGTATGGCAGTACGAACCTAGTGACAGAATCGCTGCGCTCGCGCGGGACGCCAGCATGAATTCAACGGGTACGTTTTATTTCTACGCAGGGCAACCGGTGTTACACGATAGTCAAGACGAATTTAATGCCTCGTGCCCACGTCAAGAAAAAGCAAGTGCTATTTTGGGGTGTTACGCGGCAGGTGTAATTCACGTATATGACGTGAGGGATGAGCGCCTCGAGGCAGTACCGGCGGTTACCGCTGCCCATGAAATGCTTCACGCAGCGTGGGATCGCATGTCGACGCAAGAACGGGAGGATGTTGG
>CALGUM010000011.1 GCA_937902295.1 uncultured Candidatus Saccharibacteria bacterium
CAGCCGTCAAAGATCGCATTATGCAAATTACTGCACAGGCAGAAAATGCACCAAGTAATTACGACCGCGAACAGTACGAAAAACGTGCTGCAGCGCTGAGCGGCAAGGTGGCAGTTATCAAGGTCGGTGGTGCGTCTGAAACCGAAATCGACGAGAAGAAATTCCGAGTCGATGATGCAGTGGCAGCCACCAAGGCGGCACTTGCAGAAGGAATTGTTGCGGGCGGTGGTGTCACACTCGTGAACCTATCGAATGCTATCAAGGCTGACGGCGCTGACTCACATTCTGCAGGTAAGCTTATCCTCAAAAACGCGCTTAAACAGCCATTCCTCCAGATTACTGCAAATGCTGGACTCAATAGCGAGGCACTACTTGCGCAGGTTGAGGGTGGCAAGGCTGGATTTGGTATCGATGTAACTGCGCCAGAAAAAGGTCTCATTGATGTCAAGAAGGCAGGCGTGATTGATCCAGCTCGTGTGACAAAAGAAGCGGTGCAGAACTCTGTTTCTATTGCGTCAACTGCAGCCACAATGGGTGCGCTTGTAGTAGATATTCCAGAAAAAGAATCCCCAGCTGGTGGTGGCATGCCCGGCGGCATGGGAATGATGTAGCCTCTAGCTACTTGAAACTAAAAGAGCCTTCATGTGGAGGTTCTTTTAGTTTGTCCAGTTCCAGGTCATACTCCAGTTATCAATCCAGTTTGGTGAAGTGCCTGAAGTTGATACCCCCTGACGTGCAACACTGCCAGCAGCGCCCCAAGTTAGGCCTATGGTGTTGCCGGTTGCCGAGGCGTTGACGGTGGGGATTGTCTAGACGCCGTTACTTGTTAAAGCGAAGCCATTGCCGGACTTTGAGTGAACCCCAAATGCGTAGATCGAATCACTCGTGCTCGTAATGTAATACACATTATTCAAATTCGTATCGTAGGAGCGCTTTGTAAGCTTGAAGTTGATTGAGTTTAAGTCGGCGAGAGTCTGAGGGTATAGATTGGCTGGGTCGTCGACTCGGTATAGTTCGAGTTTTCTGGCTAAGCTAGAGAGATCTGATTTGACTGTAGTGTCATGTGCACGGTTTTGGATTCCAGTATACGCCACGATAGTTATGGCAGCCAAGATACCGATTACTACAATGACGATTAAGAGTTCGACAATAGTAAAACCATAAGCTTTTTTAGACATAGATTTAGTATAACGGAGGCCGGGATGGGAATGCAAGGTGAGTCGTTGATGTAGTGGCGTAAGTGTGGCGTGGTTTTGGTATGATACATACATGAACACAATACTTATTGGCATTGCTTCGTACCGTGACGATGAACTGCCTAAAACAATTGCGAGCCTGCTTGGGTCTGCCGCACATCCTGAACGGCTGCGTTTTGCGATAGCGCATCAGTATGGACCGGAGACGAAAGAATTACTTGTGCCATATGAGCATGACAGGCGCTTTCGCGTGTATGCGACGTCGTGGCGCGATGCTCGTGGTGTCGGGGCAGCACGGCGACGATGCCATGAGATGTATGAGGGTGAAGATTTTTATTTACAGATCGATTCTCACATGCGTGCACAGCCCAACTGGGACCAGCGCCTTGAGACAGAGTGGGCGGCGCTAAATGACCCTATGGCTGTGATATCATCGTACCCGCCAGCCTATCGGTATAACGAACGTAATCAAGAAGTGTTGATCGACTCTCGCCCCAATCGACTGATAGTACATCAGATCCATGCTGGGTTTATTCCGATATTTTTTGGTAAGGAGTTGCCTGCTGTGGTATCGCCGCGCGGCGCATTTGTGGCGGGAGGGTTGCAATTTAGCGCGGGACGGATATGTCGCGAGGTATTGTATGAGCCAGATATTTGTTTTATTGGCGAAGAGTTCGTGTCCTCTATGCGACTATTTGCCGCGGGATACCGCGTGTACAGTGCGCGCGACCAAGTACTTTCTCATCTGTACCTTCGAACAGAACACCAGAAAAACGCACATCATTTCTGGAAGGATTTCCAGCAGGATGCCGAACTTGCTGCTGTGTATACAGAATTTAGTCAAAAAAGTTACGAGGTCGTACGGCAGTATTTTGCTGGTGAGATGACTGTTTCCAAAGAACAGATTCGTGCATTTGAGAACTTTGCAGGTGTCGATATAGCTCGAAGCAAGGTTCATCCTGCAACTTATGGTATGCCGACACTGCCAATGGCTCAAGATGACAATTGGCGAAACTACGCAGTCGATCCTATAGAGCAAAAATAAAAATACACACTTCTACGAGAGGGGATAGAAGTGTGTAAGATTGCTACTCACTGCGACATACTATGCGGTAGGCTGTGGTAATTGGCCTTCTGCAGCTTTGTCTTTGTTTGAAAGGTAGTCGATTTCCTTGATGATATCAAGTAATGCAAGTGCGCGTCGTGCGTCGTCTGTGATAAGTTTTGCTACTTCGTGTGCTGGTGGCACAAGTTCGCGGTCATCGGTGCAACGAATAAGTAGTAGATAGGTATCAAATTTTTCATCCGGTGGCAAATCAAGCTTGTCGATCAATGGACGAAGCTCATTGACTGCTTCCATTTTGACGCCTTCGAGATTGTCACGCGACGGAACAGGGTTTGAGACTGGGAGCGGATCGATTGAAATTGGCTCTGGTGCGAGAGTTTGTGGCTCTGGTGCAGCTGAAGTCTCTTCGTACTCAGGCTCGGAGTGTGCTGGCGTCGCATTCACACCAGCGAGAACCTTGGCTAACTCTTGGTCGTCACTAATGTTGGTCGTCGTATTGTCTGGTTGAATATTCATGCCCACCTCTAAATTCAATTACATTCTTTTACATAGTACTGTATCATGGATATATATGCATAAGCAATATCTTTATAACCGGAGGAGTACTAATGTTAGATGACATGAAATTATACGCGCAAAAAGATCCTTCGGATGCCCTCGGTGTTGCCGCTGCGCAGTGGGAACAGACACAGTACGATGCTCGTATCGACCATCCAGGCCACGATGGTCGCACACTTACACGGATTGTAGTCGCGGGAATGGGCGGTTCTGCGCTCGCAGCCTTGCTTGCGAAAAGTTGGTTAGAGCGAGAATTGCCAGTACAAATCGAGGTGGTTCGCACCTACGAGTTGCCGCAGTATGTCGACGCGCAGACTTTGGTAATATGCAGCAGTTATTCTGGCAACACCGAAGAAATACTCACGGCCTATAAAGATGCCAGCGCACGAGGCGCGCAAATCGCAATCATTGCCGCTGGCGGAGCATTGATGGATATAGCCAAGGCCCAGCACATAGCCGCGGTTACTCTTCCGAGCGGTGTCCAGCCTCGTATGGCGATGCTATACAATTTGCGCGCGTTAATCAAAATATTCGTGCATTTTGGACAAGTAGACGACACGTACTATCAGCAGATAGCACAGTACGATACATGGCTCCAGCAAGAGTCAGCGGCATGGGTAAGCGATATCACAACGGATAAAAATATCGCTAAACAACTAGCGCTGTTTAGTGTCGGCAAAACACCAGTGTTTTATGCGGGTCACCTGATGTCTCCAGTGGCGTACAAGTGGAAAATCAGTTGGAACGAAAACGCCAAAAACGTCGCATTTTACAATGAACTACCTGAGTTTAATCACAATGAATTTATGGGATGGGCAAGTCATCCAGTAGAAAAGCCGTATGCCGTGGTGGATCTCGTGAGTGAGTTTGAGCATGAGCGTATTCAAAAGCGATTTGAAGTGAGCGATAGATTACTAAGTGGGCGCCGTCCAAAAGCGCATATCGTACGACTGCAGGGTGACACACCACTTGCGCAGATGCTGTGGGGGTGTATTTTGGCGGATTTTGTGAGTATTTATGTGGCTGTGCTCAACGGGGTCGATCCAACTCCGGTGAAGCTGATCGAAAAATTTAAACTCGAAATGGCACAATAGGTATAAAAGTGAAGCCCGCCCCTCCAGGAGCATCCCCGAGGGGCGGGCTTCAACTGTTTATGGGCGGGCGAAAACCCTGTTGCAGAGCTCTAGAATTTCCCGGGGGACAGTGATGAAGCCAGGCTCGAACGTGACGTCGATGTCGGACTCATGACTGAGAATCACTTTTCGCCCGAGCTGTACGATAACACGACGCGCGACGCCGATGAGGCGATCACCGAGCATCTCGACACGGGTGAAGTCGAACATGATGGCGACATTATCATTCGTCCAGCATACCGAGAACTTTTGGAAATCCTGCACCTCGTGGACCATGTTGCGTGAACGGTGAACGGTCGCTTGATTAAGCGAGTCGGTGGTCGAGACCACTCCGATCACTGGAATCCGGTCGTCGTTGAGGCGAAGGCGGGATCCGCTGTTGTATCGAGGTGGCCACGCTTGGGGTGTACAGAATGTATTGATTGCATCCAACACGTCTCTGATCTCGAGCGATGATGTCATGACTACTCCTTAAGAAGTATAGGTATCTTCCGGGACTATATGATTATATCATATATACGAGTATATATCAATGATACTGACGGAGTGCTTCTATAGGATTTTTACGTGCAGCGCGTACAGCTGGATAGAGGCCAAATAACACACCAACACCGACTGACGTGCCGATAGATACCAACGGCACCCACCACGTAAAGCCAGGATTGAATGGCAATAATGTTCCCGCAAAGAATGCAACTGAGTAGCCAAGCACAAACCCGAGCACACCACCAGATACACTCATGACGAGTGCTTCTATCAGGAACTGGAAGGTAATATGGTAGTTGCTTGCACCAACGGCTTTGCGGATGCCAATTTCTCTGGTGCGCTCAGCAACATTGGCGAGCATAATATTCATGATGCCGATGCCACCGATAATCAGGGATATGGCCGATACGATATATGCCACGTAGGCGACTACCGTAAAGAGTAGGGAGGTATCGTGGGCGATTTCGTCACCCGTGAGAATGGAAAAATCGTGCTCACCGCTATGATTGTCGATAATGAGTTGCTCAGCAAGTGTGACAGTGCTCGCAAGTTCTTTTGCAGAAGTTGCTTTGATGTTGATTTGGCGTATCTGTGCAATACCTTGATTGAATGACTTGCCACTATCGAGACTGATAATAACTGCGTTGTTGATATTGAGGTTATTGTAATTTATCGAGTCCGGCACAGATTGGAGCACGCCGATCACTGTAAACTGTTGACCGCGCACATTAAACAACTGACCGATGGATTGATCAGTGCCAAATAGATCAACCGATAACTGGCGGCCGATAACCGCGGTATTTTGGTTGGTAATGGTATCGATAAACTGGCCATCACGTACAGTAAGATTTGAGATAGTCTCGAGCTCTGGTGTGGTAGCGATAATAGGTGCCGCAATAGTGCGATCCTCGTCGGTGGTACGGACGGAGCCGCTAATTGACATCAGAGGCGCTGCTTGTTCGACAGTGTCGAGCTCTTTTATGGAACGATAGTCTTGTTCTGTGAGGGAGCTGGCAGTAAAACTCTCTGCACCAAACGGAATGAGCGCGTCACGAAAATCTTGCACCTGTTTATCCGAACCTGGGCGAATAACGGCGATGTTGCCGCCAAGCTCGTCGATTTGATTACTAACCAGCTGCGTTGCACCGTAGCTAAGCGACAAAATAACCGTGATACACATCACGCCTAGCGTGATACCGATTGTAGTTAGCGTGGTGCGCAGGCGATTACTGCGCAGTGATTCTTGGGCGACACGGATGTGGTTCGAGATAAGCAGTCGCATTATTTCTTGCCTTTCTTCTTGCGCGAACCGAGTGATACTTTTTTGTTCACGGGAGTGCGAGTGTTTTTGACTACTTTTGTTTTCGTATCGGTATCGATCCGTCCGTCGAGCATAGTAATGACACGATCTGCATAGGTGGTCATATCGGGATTGTGGGTCACCATAATGATGGTATTGCCTCGGCGATGAATATCGGACAGTTCCTGGAGGATGATGTGGCTCGAGCGGCTGTCGAGGTTACCAGTGGGCTCGTCGGCAAGGATAATACTAGGATCATTCACAAGTGCTCGGGCAATCGCCACGCGCTGTGTTTGGCCGCCGGAAAGTTGCCATGGCATGTAATATTCTCGTTCGTTGAGGTGGAAATTTTTGAGCATCGCACTTGCGCGTTTGAGGCTTTTGAGTTGAGACATGCCGGTATAGGCAAGGGGGAGTGCGACGTTTTCGATCACGTTGAGGCGTGGTACAAGGTTGAAGTTCTGGAAGACAAACCCGATGCGCTTGGAGCGAATCGCTGCGCGCCGTGCAGAAGACAGGCGGGCGACTGACGTATTGTCGAGTAGGGATTCACCTTCGTCTGCTTGGTCAAGGAAGCCCCGGGGATTGAGCAGAGTGGTTTTACCACAGCCGCTCAGACCCATGATTGTGATAAA
>CALGUM010000012.1 GCA_937902295.1 uncultured Candidatus Saccharibacteria bacterium
TCTTAGCGACGAGTAACGCGGTAAATATTAGCGACGGCTTAGACGGACTTGCGGGCGGATTGCTTGCACTAAGCTTCACTGCTTTTGGGGTAATCGCGCTACTACAAGGACAGTTAGCCCTCGCTGGATTCTGTTTTACTGTGATTGGCGCATTGCTCAGTTATCTGTGGTTTAATATTTATCCAGCACGATTCTTTATGGGGGATGTCGGCAGTTTTGCCTTCGGTGTCTCACTGGGCGTTGTAGCAATGCTTACCAATACACTGTTCCTACTTCCTATTATTGGTATCATCTTCGTAATCGAAGCAGGCTCAAGCCTTATTCAAATTACCAGCAAACGATTCTTCCACCGACGAGTCTTTACGTCTGCGCCAATCCATCATCACCTAGAAGCTGGCGGCTGGCCGGAAACAAAGGTGACGATGCGCTTTTGGGTCATAGGAGCAGTAGCAGCGCTTATCGGAGTGTACCTGGCGATCGCAGGGGGTCACATCTAAAATGATGCGTGAAAGGGTGCGGCAGGGGAGTAAAGCTACAATGGCGCGTGTGCGACGACATAATCCTGACTACAAAATTATGATGTACACCACGGTACTTTTTGTGATAGGGTTGATTATTATTTTTGCTATTGGGCCGCAGCGTGCAAACTTAATCAATGAATCGTTCGGAAGTGACTTGTCTGGCATGCACTTTGTGGTAAAACAGGCGGTCAGTGTGCTTGTGGCTGTTGTCGCGTTTTTCTTCTTTGCATTTATACTGAAAGTCGAAACCTTACTCCAATGGCGTAACGTTATTTTATGGGTAGCGTTTGGCCTCTGTGGACTGCTGGTAGTGTTTGGTAATATCGCTAATGTAGAGTCTGTAACTCAATGTGCACTTGGCGCGTGTCGTTGGTTTGTGATTCCTGGGCTAGGAACATTCCAACCTTCAGAGGTACTCAAGTTTGCTGTCGTAATTTTTCTCGCTGGATATCTCGCAGTGCGCATGAAAAAAGGGGTAGTAAGTGATTGGCATAAGACGATATATCCAGTGGGCGCACTTATGGTCATGTCCGCACTTTTTGTCGTTGTGTTTCAAAAAGATCTTGGAACAGGTATGGCGCTGTTTGCGATTGTTGCATCCATGCTGGTAGTTGCAGGGCTTAAGCCGAAAGTGGGCGCTGTGTTACTAGCTATTCTGATAGTCGCAGGACTCCTCCTTGTAGTAAGTGCTCCGCACCGAATCGATCGTATGATGACATTTCTTCAAGGCGACACTGCGTCTGTCGACGATGCGTCAGGCTATCATATTGCACACGCGAAGATCGCAATCGGTTCAGGTGGCGTACTTGGTGTTGGTATCGGTAATAGTGTACAGGCTGCCGGATATCTACCCGAAGCAATCAACGACTCGGTATTTGCAATATTGGGTGAAACATTCGGATTTGTAGGGCTCGTGTTCATTCTTCTCATGTTCTACATGTTACTGCGCAAGATTTTAAATTTAATCGACCGACTTGAGTCGCCGGAATATAAACTGATAGTCGCAGGTGTCTTCGGTTGGATCGGTGCGCATGTCATTATTAATGTAGCCGCTATGACAGGCTTGATACCACTGACAGGTATTACGTTGCCATTTTTGAGTATCGGTGGCACGAGTATGGTGATTATCACTGCGGCACTAGGTGTAGTATTTCAGATTTCACGCTATACTGTACATGGAAAGATAACGGAGGAATCATATGAAAGTACTCGCAGTAGGCGGGGGATCGGGCGGCCACGTTACGCCAGCAATCGCCGTTCTCGATGATCTCAAGGCGCATGACAACTCTGTAGAATTACGGTTTTGGTCTGATAAAGACTTTGCCGACCGGGCACAGCAAATGCTCACAGCAAGTACGGTACCCATTACACTCCAGACGATTTCTGCAGGAAAGTTTCGCCGCTACCACCACCTGACGCTACTACAGCATCTGATGACACCTTCAATTGTAGTACCAAATATACGCGATCTTTTTTTGGTGATGATCGGTTTTACTCAAGCAATTGTACGCATGATACTATGGCGACCGGATGTTGTGTTTACGAAAGGTGGATTTGTGTGCCTTCCCGTGGGATATGCAGCCTGGCTACTGCGGATACCACTTGTACTGCACGACAGTGATGTGGTGCCTGGTCTCACAAACCGTCTGCTTGCAAAGAAGGCGACATATATTGCTACTGGTGCTCCTGTACACAACTACCCGTATGATGCGCGTATTACGTCGTACGTGGGAATTCCAATTAGCGCCGCATTTGTACCATATAGCCCTAGTTCAAGGCGTCGCATCAAGCAAGAACTTGGCTTCGATGAGTCTCGACCACTGACCGTCATTATCGGTGGGGGACTTGGAGCGAAGCCTTTGAATGACGCAGTGTTGCAACGCTACGATACGTTACTCGAGACTACAAATATTTTTCTCCTTTCGGGGAAATCGCAGTACGAAGAGCTCAAGCAACAGTTACCCGCAAACGACACTCGACTTCAGTTGCACGAGTTTGTTGCGCACGGCATAGCGGACATAATGGGCGCTGCAGATGTTGTGGTGTCGCGTGCCGGGGCAACAGCGTTGCTTGAACTTGCAGCGCTTCATAAACCAACCATTGTAGTACCAAGTAGCCGCCTGACATGGCAGGTGAAACACGCAAAGATGTTTGCGGACGAGCAGGCGGTAGTGTGTTTAGATGAGACACAATTTGCCGAAGATAAGTATGATTCATTCGTCAATGCGATAGCTCATATGCTGACGCACGATACTGAACGCGAAACACTCGCGGCGTCGATTGGTGCACTTGCGATGCCAAACGCAGCTGAGCAAGTTGCCGACATGATTCGTAAGGCGGCAGCGCAAAACTCATAATCCCACAAATACTTAGTGAAGATCTGCTACAATATGCATAAGTATTATGGCAATATTTTCTAAAAAATCCGACCGTACTCCGCCGCCCCCTCGGAGAACTATATCACGTGCTTCAGACGATACGACTCGTGTTGATGAGAGACCCCGCCATACTTCTCAATACCGGCGTGGACGCACTATGGCTGGTTCTACGAGCCACACCTTGCGAGAGTCTCATGCCCATGCATTGCATCAAGCAACACCGCGTGAGAAAATGCATCACCTGGCGAATCTGAGACAGAAATTAATTATCATGCTTGTGGGATTGTTCGTAATGGTCGTGGTGCTTGGTACGCTATTGCAGCAATTCACTGCGAGTGCAGCCGTTGAATTATCGGGCATTGCTCGCAGTGTTACTTCGGTTCGGGTGTACGAAGCATCGTTGCAGGATTATTTATCTCAACGCCCGCTTGAACGTTTTCGGTTCAATATTGACCACGATGCAATGACGGCGTTTCTTCACGCTAAGCACCCAGAGGTAGAATCGGTCGTATCCGAAGGGTATGAGAGCCTCGCCACCTCTCGGTTCGAAGTGACGCTTCGTACCCCCGTTGTAAGCTGGATGGTTGATGAAAAAATATACTACGTAGACCAATATGGCGTATCATTCGAAAAGAATGTGCATGATGAACCTTCGGTGAAGATTGTAGATAATAGCGGTGTTGATTACACGTCCGGTGCTGCCATAGCGAGTGAACGATTCCTTAATTTTGTAGGACAGGCCGTGGCACGCTCCAATGACGCTGGCGTAACGGTTACGGAGGTTTCGATTCCAGCGGGAACTTCTCGTCAGGTTGCACTGACGTTGGATGGATATGAGTATGAAGTAATTATGTCAATTGATCGTTCGGTAGGCGAGCAGGTTGAGGATATGGGGCGTGTAGTACGTCATTTTAATGATCAGGGTAGAACTCCTCAATACGTCGATCTACGCGTAAAAGGGAAAGCTTTTTTTCGCGAGTAGGCTAGGTGTGGGTTTGATATGTCTCCTCGGTAGTGAGTCGGGGAGAGTAGTCGGGTACGCCCCATCCTATTCTCTTTTGTTCTAGTTTTGTTCTGTTAGTATAATACTATATTTATAAACATAATTATGAAAAAGTCAAATATAGCTAGTTTCTTAAGAAATAGAGTAGGGGAAAACAAAAGGGGACGAAAGTCAAATTTTACCATATGGTGTGTGAAAAAAATCTCAGAGTATTAACAAAAAAACATACTTCTGTGGAAAAACTATATAATGTCAAATATTCTACTAAATGTCAAACTATGCATGAAAGCGGCATTTGGCTGGTGTCTGCGGGCCTCGTAAGTATATGTGTTTAGAAGGTATATGCAGAAAAGTATAAGAACAAAAAAGATACCGTAGAGTTATTGTTGCGTGATCACGAACTACCCTGCTTAGAGTTGGCACTACGGGGTATGAAGTGCTTTTATTCACAACATAGTGTATATGAGTGCTAGAGACGTATAAACCACATATGGGTCGTAAAATATACATTGTGCGACGTTAAGTCTATATACGTACCATGAGTACACAATATCATCAGTTTATAGTAAAAAAATTATAATGCAGCTAGGTTTGCTTTGCTGGCCGTTTGTCTCACCTATTCGCAGCTTCATAACTTGCCTGCCTTGATTCATGCGTGGATCTCGCGTGCTGAGTATTGATATCGGTAGTTTGTAGTCGTCTCATATACATGCAGCAATGATCATTTAGAAGTGCCGGATAGTCATTCTAGAGGCACCTAGTAAGTTCTTTTTTTGTTCTCATGAATGATAGATCTGTTAAACTTAAATTATACCTACACCAGGGGGGATGATTGCAATTACGATGTGCGTGACGATTCAGATTCTATGTGTGTTATCTCGGTAGCTTCTGCAGGGTTTGGTGCAGTGGCGGTGTCAGTGTTGGCAATTAGTTCTTTTTGTGGGTAGAGGGGTGAAAGGGTAGACGCTTTCGCCTGCGAAGGTTGACTCCCCTGCTCCATTAGTTCACGTATCCGGTGAATATCTTTTTGCATCTCGAAGGTCGCGTTTTCGACTTTGCGCCGACGCAGGACACTGATCAAAAAGTAGACAAAATGAATAGTGCGGTAACTATTGCCGTCACGACGAGCCCTGCTGTTAATAGAGGTAGTAGAAATCCAAGGTCTAGCACAGGAGCTGTGTCCTGTCCCTGTGTCATCTCTAGACTATTTATTGCACTTTCCATACTTCCAGTGTAGCACTGATGCTCTATGACGTATCACATCAAACGACTAATTCGTGACGACAGTAGCTGGCCTAGGCTAGGTCATTTGTTGTAATGAGTACTAACTACGCGTATACTAAGTAGTAGTTATGAGTAGATTTCGCACAGTAATCATCTCGAATCGCTTGCCGGTGAGTGTGGTCAAAGAAGACGGAAAATTGTCGTACGAAGTAAGTAGCGGCGGCCTAGCCACAGCTATGAGCTCTCTTGAAACTGATGCATCCGACGAGAAAATATGGGTCGGGTGGCCAGGAATAGACGCGGATTCACTCTCCGATAGCGAGAAAACAGAAATTACTCAAGAGCTCAAGGCACGTGGTTGTTACCCGGTCTTTTTGAATGCCGAGCAAGTGGAGCTGTACTACGAAGGGTATGCCAACGATACGTTGTGGCCATTATTTCATTATTTCCAAAGCGTCGCAAGTTACCGCAACGAATACTGGCAGGCATATCAAGATGTGAACAAAATGTTTGCCGAAGCGACGGCGGAGGTCTCTGCGTCTGATGCTAAGCTGTGGATTCAAGACTACCATTTTATGCTCTTGCCTGCGTTAATTCGCGAGCGGATAGAAGGGGTGACAATTGGCTTCTTCTTGCACATCCCCTTCCCTAGTTTTGAAATTTTTCGTATGCTACCGCAGCGCAAAGAAATACTTCAGGGGCTTTTGGGCGCTGATGTCGTCGGATTCCACGTATTAGATTATTCGCAGCACTTTCTCGACAGCTGTCGACGCCTTCTGGGGCTCCCCTCTTCGAACGGTGCGCTTGAATATGATGGCCGTATGGTTCGTGCCGCAGCCTACCCTATCGGCATAGATTATGCCAAGTTTCGTGCGCAACTCGATACAAAAGATACCAAGTCTGCACTGAAACAGTTGCATGATTCGTATGGAGATCAAAAACTCATTTTGTCAGTTGATCGTCTCGATTATTCAAAAGGTATACCAGAACGGCTGGAGGCTTTTCGACTACTGCTCGAACAGCACAGCGAATATCAAGGTAAAATCAAGCTTTTGATGATCGCAGTCCCCTCTCGCACAGGGGTGAAAGCCTATCAGGAGCTGCGAGATGACATAGAAAAAACCGTCAGCCGTATCAATGGCACATACGGTACGGTGGACTGGGCACCTATTTCATACCAGTTCCAGAATCGACCTTTTAGTGAGATTGTCGCACTGTATGCGCATGCAGATATCATGCTTGTTACACCAATTCGAGATGGCATGAACCTCGTGGCAAAAGAGTATGTCGCGAGTAAGCGCCGTCGAGACGGTGTGTTAATACTGAGCGAGATGGCAGGAGCGATCGACGAATTGCCAGAGGCACTGAGTATCAATCCAAATAACGCACAGTCTGTCACCGATGCCATACATGTGGCTTTGTCTATGTCATCAAAAGATCAAAAGCGGCGCCTTTCGACTATGCAGAAACGCCTGAGCGTCGCAACAGTACAGCATTGGGGAAAAGAATTTATGGACGACCTTGCGCTTGCTGCGGCACACGAAGGAGTTCATAAACAACTTACAATTACTCAACGACAAAGACTGGTTAACCGTTATCGCACTGCTAAACACCGGCTGGTGATCCTTGATTACGACGGGACACTGCGCAGTTTTGTAAAAACACCATCACCGCTTGCAGCCGCCCCAACACTTCGAATTCGTCGAATCATTAAGACCCTTTCTGAGCAGCCAAACACCACAGTTGCTATCGTCAGTGGACGTCCTAAGCGTGCGCTTTCGCGCTGGTTTGTCGGTGTACCAGTCGTGCTTGCAGCGGAACATGGAGCATGGAAACGCTATAAGCGAGGTTGGGTGCAGGTAGAGAGTGGTTTTAAAAAAGATAAAAAACGCATCCGTGCTGTGATGGAAAAGTATGTCAGTCGCACTCACGGCTCCGAAATTGAAGAAAAAGATCACGCGCTTGTGTGGCATTATGTAAACGTAGAGCCAGACGTGGCATTCAAGCGTGCTACTGAGCTAAAACACGAACTAGTTGAGTTACTCGCGGGCGATGATGTAGCTGTACATGACGGACGTAATATCGTCGAAGTTAAACCTAGCTTTATATCAAAATCAAACGTTGTACGTGAACTCCGTAACGAGTATCAATCAGATTTTATTTTCTGTGCGGGCGATGACTACACCGATGAAGATATGTTTCGTGAGCTGCAGGACGACCCGGGCGCAACAACTGTTAAGGTCGGTCAAGGCGATACCACGGCACGCTATGCTGTGACTAAGCCGGCTGAACTACTAAAACTCCTCGAAGAGATGGAGCCTAGTACTAGCACTGCGATGAACTTTGTAGAAGTGCCAAAGAAGCTACCACGTCGCCTGCTACGATGGATTGACGAGCGGTAGCTTCTAGCTACTCTCACCAGTTACTTGTCGGCCGAAGTTTCGGTCGTTTTCTTTTTGCGCGGGCGTCGTTTGCGGCGACGTTTTTGCGGTGCTGCTTCGTCTGTCGATTCTGTGGTTTGACTTGCGGCAGTAGGCTGAGACGGTGCATGTGCGGGTGCTGCTGTTGCCATTCGTTGCGGCCGCGGCTTTGTTGCACTGCGCTCATGATGAATCTTGAGGGTGCCATCTTGAGTCGTAGACACAGCCTCTACGGGTTGTTGGTGTGGTACGGCTGGAGCTGGCTTCGGTGTGGCTGGTTGTATGGCGGCAGACGGTGCGGCAGGCTTTTGGTGTGGTTGCGGTGCCGCCGGAGTCTGAGGTTGCTTTGAAGGTTTCTTGAGCTGCTCTGGTGGTTGAATAAGGTCACTAATTGAGGTTTCAACGTCAGTGCGAGGACGACTAAATTGCTGGCGAGACTGCTCGATGATGTAATGTGAGTTATCAGCTTGT
>CALGUM010000013.1 GCA_937902295.1 uncultured Candidatus Saccharibacteria bacterium
CTTCGCCTTCGTTGAAGTCGATCTGGTGTTTCGGCTCTTCGACGCCCATGCGTTTCTTGATTTTGCGAATTTCTGCCTCAGATACAGGTGTTGGATCTGTACCACTTCCAACAAAACCAGTGACGCCAGGTGTATTGCGTACGATGTACCAGGTTTCCTCGGTAAGTTTCATTTCTACGAGTACGTAGCCTTGGAATATTTTGCGATCGACTACTTTACGCTTACCATTTTTGATTTCGATTTGTTTTTCTTTCGGGACCATTACATCGAAGATTTTGTCGGCCATGTCGACAGCGTTGATGCGCTGGCGTACACTTTCAGAAACTTTGTCTTCGTAGCCACTATACGTGTGTACTGCGTACCACTGTTTACTAGAATCGTATCGTTTTCGCACCATAATATACTTAGCCTCCTACAACCAAATCAAACAAATATTTAAAAAACGCGTCAAGCAATATAATTAATATGAAAAAGAACGTCGAGTATACTATGACAGCAAAGGTAAGACCCCATGTTTCTTTTCTATCGGGCCAGCGAACTTGCTTGAGTTCGCGCCATGCACCAATAAAATAGTTGTCTCGCTGTTTTTTTTGTGTGACAGCGTCAGACTTCTTGCCCGACGAAGCAGCGTTAGATTTTTTGACGAGCTTTTTTGACTTCTTGTCCACATCGGTTGTGGCCACGACCTTTGTTGTCGTTTTGGCGGACGATGCTTTCTTTTTCTCTGCCACGTATCTATTCTCCCAAATTAAATAGTCTGCTTAGCGCAGACTGTCAATAGCAACTATAGCGCACCTCAGTTGTATGGTCAAGTCGTGCTACAATAATGACATGTCGATTTTTGCTCTTTTTTTGCTCGGTATCATATCTGCTACAGAATTCTTTCTATTAATTCGCATCAGTACGTTACTTGCAAAATTTCGAGAACGGTCGTATGTGACGGGTTCCGAAGTCCTTGCGCACATGCCAAGTGTGAGCGTGTGTATCGCCGCGAGGAATGAGCGTCATGCAATGACTCGTTGTATCGAGTCTGTACTCGCAAGTACCTACCCTAAGATGGAAGTACTGGTGCTTGACGATGAATCGGTGGACAATACCTCGAGCCTTATTAAGGCGTTCGCTCACGAAGGTGTGAGGTTTATCCAAGGTGATACGTTGCCACGCGGCTGGCTAGGCCGTAATCATGCGTTTCAGACGTTACTGCGCGAGTCGAGCGGTACCTATGTATTGTTTCTGAGTGTAGATACGATCATGTCTCCTCACTCTATTGCGCAGCTGGTTGCCTATGCTGAATCGACCGATTCTCAGATGATCTCTGTCTTGCCGCAGCGTCGCAATGTACTCCGAGCGGATATTTTATTCTCACCGTTTCGCTATTTTTGGCAAATTCTTGGACACCGCGTGTCACACCCTATGGTTGCGAGTAGCGTATGGATGGCGCGACGTAAAACAATTCAAGCGGATTTCGGCGACTTATCATCAGTGAAAGATAGCGTCGAACCAGAAGGTGATATTGCACGACACTACTTCGCGCAACATGCCTACAAGTTCCTCGCAAGCCGCACTCTACTGGGCATACAGTATCACAAAAAAATCAGTTCTCAGATTGAGACTGTTGTGCGTGTGCGATATCCAGAG
>CALGUM010000014.1 GCA_937902295.1 uncultured Candidatus Saccharibacteria bacterium
CCATAGTGGAGAGTGGCGTTATGCCACGTGCACTGGCAGTGGAGCCATTGAACGCCGCCGTACCACTAAAGATAGCGTTACCAGCGTCTACGCCATAACTATCCGAGCTTACAGAGTTACCTTCTATCATTTCTGTAATTCTATTTTGAACAATGTGCATGACAAGCATAAGAGCGGCAGTCGTGCCGACAGCCTTCGCAGCTTGACCGCCAACACTTGCACCACCTGTGAGCGCTAGTGTCGCAACAGATAGTACCAGTCCACCACCTTGTACAATCGGATTTTGCCAAAAGGCACACCCAGCTTCTCCTGGTGTAATATCCCCGAGCAGACTTTTGCGCGCTTGTCCAACGTACCTTTTCATTACACTACCCATTCCGTCTCCCAGTGATGCATCAGATTCACGCATATCTAAGGTTGAGCCACCACCATAGGTGCCGGCTTTGACGGCGGTGGCGTCGAAGGCGTCTTTGCCTCTATGAGGATTGTCTTGTGGAACTACAGAGATGTTGTCTGCGTTACGTGTTATCCCACTTAGTATCATGCCGCCGTCACTACTCGGCTCTGTCGGTACAGAGGCCTCGCTCAATACTTTGTCGCGCAGGTCTTTTCGCGACAAGATATCTCCCAAGAATTCGGTTGCCGCTGGAGTGGCTGTCCCGAGTGCGATTGAATCGGCGGTATTGGCAAACTGTATGGCGTAGCGCATATACTGCGCGTACTTGATGTTGCGTGCAGCCATCGAGGCCATACGAACTGTCTTTTCGATCATACAGTACGCTTCTGCCCCCCCAGCATAAAAGTTCGCGCCACTGAGGCTCATGGAAAGCTTACTTCTTATACTGCCGCCTGCCTGTTTTTTGAGGTCATTCATCTGTTTCTCTGCTGCATCCGGGTCAATATCTACGCCGTTTTGTTGTAGCGGTTTGGCGTCAGGATCGTCGGGGTCTACATACACCTTCCGACCCTCTTGCTCAACCACCATCACTCGCTTGCCATTGAACTCACGCGAGCCTTCGCGTACCGTCCTATCCATTTGGTCCGCCATCTTGGCTTTTGTTTTACCGTTGATAAGGCGATGGTAGCTAAGCCGAAACTTCTTTTTTACACTGTCAGCTGCGGTATCACGAACAGACATCCACCGGGGGTTGTAGTATCTGTTCATAAGCGCACGAAAATGAGTATTATTTCGGTACTGTGTATTGAAATTTTCGGCAGTAATCGAACCTGGCTTGCCATCGGCATCGACAAATGAAAATCTATCTACGCGATAACGACCAGTAGGTGTCTTGACTCGATCGGTGTCAGTCGAGATAGTGATACCGGCCTTGGCGAGTTTTTTGACTTGGCGTTCACTCATCGTTCTATAGTTACAACGTACTGTTACTTTGCGTGTACACAGACCACCAGTTTGTTTTTTTGCTTGAGCGCGGAAAATATGCTGTGCTCGCTCATCCATCGCAGCGACCGAGTCGTTGAGGTCTTCCATGAGCGCTTCTTTGAGCTGTACAATCGCAAGCCCAGGCGACAAAAGCGCCACGAAAATACCGCCACCACCACCGAGCAATATTCCGATGAGGGCGAGCGGCCCTTTTTTCTTCATGAAGTTTAGCGAAATTTTGTCTTTTTTGTTGCTGGCATTGTCACGCGCATCGTTGGTAACACCTTTTTTTGATGAAGTTTCGTCATTATTACCAAGAGACGTCTGCTGATTGCCTTTTTCTTCGCTACTGCGAGCTTTGTCGATATTTGCGTTCTCAGCGGAGTCATCCGCACTTGATGTATAGTTATTTTCGATGTCAGCAAGTGCACTTTGCTCTGCGGCCGAAAGCCGACTGCCGGTAGACTCATCCCACGCGCCGGGGTTGAGTTTCTCGTCGTTGTCGGGGTCTTTTGTCGCAAGTGCCATAGATGAGTATCCTACTGAGGAGCGCCAGGTTGTTGTTTGACCTGATCAACTGGATTTGTACTCACAAGCTGTGTTTCGGTCTGACTGGCAATAACCTGTATATGTACGTGGTTTTGGCCTGCGAAGAATAAGCCCTGCCCTACCGGGAAGTTGGCGAGGCGTTTTTTCTCTTCTTCGGTGAGTTTAAACACGTCACTCAGGACATCGACAGCACTGGAGGACTGTTTGAGGAGGAGTTGCATAGAGGAGTTAGCTACGATAGCACGACCCATCTTGCTACTCATGAAGTCTTCGACGTCTTGAGTGATAGTAGTGATGCCGAGGTAGTACTTTCGAGCTCGCTTGGCGAGGCTGAAGAGGAAATTGGCTGAGTCTTCGTATTTCATGAGCTGCCACGCTTCATCTACGATGAGCATGCGTTTGCGTTGCTGAGTACGGGTGATATTCCAAATGAAACTAAGAACGATATACATTGCTACCGGGCGAAGCTCGTCTTCGAGGTCACGGATATTAAACACAACCATAGTATTGTTGATCTCGACGTTGCTCTGCTGCGAAAAGATACCCGCAAACGTACCGGTAGTATATTTGCGAAGACGCTGAGCCAGGCGCGGGCCAGTGCCACCCATGTGCAGAAGCGTGTCGTAGAGGTCGGACATGGTCGGAGGAGTGGAATTATGTGTGAGCGGATCGCTGGTGATGCCGAGCCTCGCATAAGTGTCGATTAGCGCCTGGTCGAGGTCCGCTTCCTCTTCTGGATTGAGAGTAACGTTGGTGTTATTAGCGGTAGCTCCACCGAGCATCAGACGCAATAATCCATGAAGTGTGACAAGATTGGCACGGAGTGCATCGTCTGCTTCTTCGGTGTCGATAACTCTTGGTAGATCGAACGGATTGATGCGTACATCGGAGTTGAGGCTGAGGCGTATATAGCTGCCGCCTACGGCTTCGGCGAGGCGCTGATATTCGTTTTCCGGGTCGATAATCAAGATGTCTGCACCGGTCATCATGGAGCGGACTGCCTCTAGTTTGACGGTGAATGACTTACCGGCACCAGATTTGGCGAAGACAACCATATTAGCGTTTTCGAGGGTGAACCGATCGAATATAACCAGGCCGTTATTATGCATGTTAATACCGTAGAGAATTCCCTTCTCTTGGGTGAGGTCGGCACTGGTGAACGGGAATGAGGTCGAAATCGCCCCCGTGTTCATGTTGCGGCGAATTTGCAATTGGTCCATGAGTTGTGGTACGGTGCTGTTGAGACCTTGTTCTTGCTGGGAGCTTGCGACTTTGCTAAAGACTAATTGCTGGCCAAACAGTGTCTCGATTTTGTTCTGCACAAACACGAGGTCATCCATGCTGTCGGCATAGAGTGTAATATAAAGGCCGTAGCGGAAGAACTTTTCGCTTCCAACCTGGAGTTCATCTCGTAGTTCCTCGGCATCTTGTAGTGCTGCCTCGAGACCAGGGTCACGGGTCTTGCCTTTTTCTTGGTTGATAGACATGCTTGCTTCGAGTTGCGTAACTTTTTTGCGCAGGTTCTGCATGACAATCTGCGTATCGACAGGATACAAGAACATGCTCACATCGAGCACTTCATCCATATTGATGATACTGCTGAGCCATCCTGTGTAAATCTGGCGTGGATAACCGTAGATATAGAGCGTGCGGCCGTATTTTGTTCCTAAGCGAAAATGATCGACATGAAACTCGAGGCTACTTGGCGCGATCAGGTCTCGGAGCGTATTGACTCCCTTGAGAAACGCCTGTTCTACCTCGGCTTGTTCACGGGCGCGCTGCTGTGCGGCAATATCGACTGCGTCTTTTTTTGCCATTATCCTACTCCTCCTCCGAGACTCGGTCGATTTGCTTCACCATCTCCTTTGCGTACGTAGGTAAAGGTGTTTTTTTCGAAATTACTAAGCGGTTCACGTACTGCGGTATCTGGATTGTAATAGTTGTAGAACAGTTCCCCGAGCTGCTTAGTATTGAGCTGGGTACAATGCACGCCCATCTGGAAAAGACCACTCGTGACAGAGTCTACTCGGTTCTTGAGCTCATCACTTGCCTTTTGGTAGGTGATTTTATCTATTTTGGTAACTTTTGGCCCACTGCTCGTACCAAACATTTTGGCAAAGAAGCCTTTGCCGGCGTCTTTGATGTTACTGAGGTCGCCTGTGGGTGAATACGGAACGACAACATAAAAACTCTTATCCATAATATTGGCTTCTTCCGATAAAATTTCGATAAATTCGAGGTAATCATCCATCAGGACGCCGAGTAGCATATTGTCTTGGTTCTTGCGGATTTTAACTAGGCGCTCCAAATACGGGCCGATATCGACTTTTTGGGATCGGATGAGAATTTGAATGGGATGAGTAAGGGAGTTGATAAAGTTTTGATAACTAAACTCAACTCCTTCGCGTTCACGGGAGCTCATGAGGTCGAAGTTGATAGATTTACACGCTACGACAGAGCGAAAACTACCATCAGCCATAATAATCATATTGTCGCGGATTTCAGAAAACAAAAGTGTGTTTTGTGTAGTGTTGTTTGGCCGCGGCGCAGGGGTCTGAGGGGTTTGATTTTTGCCTGTAGCGGCGACTGCTTCGTCTGGTACGTAGGTCGGTGTCGCTGCCACAGGAGGAGGTACTTGCTGCTGATACGGTGCACCTTGAGGCATCATCTGAGGGTCAGGCTGTTGTGCATACATGTCGGGTGCAGCTGGCTGCTGCATTTGTTGAGGATACCCTGCTGGCATCTGCTGCTGCGGGTTGGGTACAGGAGCATAGCCAGATTGATCTGGCTGCTGCGGATATTGCTGATCTTGTGGTTGCACTCCCTACCCTCTCCTTGTAATAATTGTCTGTTTAATGAAGCGAGATCTCCACTTCTTCCTCTGGCAATCCACGCTGCTTTTCGAGTCTGTGTGCTTGTTCGGCAACACTTGCGATAGAGATATCATCACTTTCGTTCGCAAGTCTGATTATATCAGGTGAAGGACTGTTTATGCTAGTGTTTTGCTCGGGCTGCTGTGTGTCGGGGAGGCTTGGGGTACTCACGGTTTGCGGTGCAGCTGGCTGAATCGGTGGATAAGGGTCGTGGTGCAGTTGCGGTACGGTCGCAGGAGGCGGTGCTGACATCTGTTGCTGGAAGGTGGTGCGCAGTGATGACATATCGCGCTCATCGCGTGTGTCTAGCATCTGGTTGAACCGCTGTGCTTCGTGGCTCTGTTCGTCGAGTAGGTCAACATCGCTAGAATTACCTTGAGTGACACTTCCCTCTGAGTAGTCTGCGACACCTTGCTGTGATACGCCGATTCCACGTACAGCCCAGCCGTCTGACTCGACAATATCTGTGAGATAACTGAGGCGAGCTCGTGCTTCTTCCTGAGAAAGGTCTTTTGTGCGGGTTTCGTTGTCACTTTTTGGTGCGGTGATTTCGACTAACGCATCGAGCCCATCGGGCTGCCAGAGGCGCTTACGAGGTTTGAGGAAATGAAAAGAAATAAGTGCTCCGAGGTATGCTTCCATTGGCTGATCCTTTTTTAGTGGGAGAGCCAGTACACCGAAGAATATGATGACAGGTAGTACAATCACCACGAGGCCTACGAAAATTTGCGAGAGTACGTAACCAATACCCACCGCCATCGCTACAACGATGAGATAAATAAACTGACGAAACGTAAACGGCCCTAGCAGCTTGTCATCTGCTTCGACATCTTGAGGTACTTTATATACTGCCATTAGTGTAATTGTACCGCAATTGGTAGATTATTACGAGGTAAGCGTTATCGTAATCGCGCGATTTCTTCGAGCTTATTAATCGCCGCTTCGCTGGCTTGAGCTTTTGAAGTAACAGACTTGTTTCCTTTGGCTCGATAGGCGGTTTCGCCGACTGCCTGCTTGGTAGCAGCCGAAACGTGGCCGCTCGTAAGTGCTTTGTGAGATTCTTCAAGTGCTCCGTGATGCATGGTACCAACAGAGATCTCACTGAACTCACCATTTTCGAAGTATGGCGCAACGATATTTTTTGTAAATCCGTCATCACCCGCAGCTTGTCTTGACATGATAGCGCGCGCTACGCCTGGCTGACCCATGTAGCCAGCTTGCGCGACCGATCGGCCAGAAGTAGCGCCAATCGCCGTGGCGCGTAGCTGGTTTTTATTCATTGTGCCACTTGATTTCGTGACAGCTCCAATATCGGCAGCGGTGCCATTTTCCATAACAAGTTCGATAGCAGCCTGGCGAATCGCATCGTCTTGTTGCGCGTCGGCCGCTATATTTACCATATCGCTCATATTACCATCTGGAGACATTGCTCGACGGATAGTATCACTAGCTTTTGCGGCAGTTACTTGTTCGGT
>CALGUM010000015.1 GCA_937902295.1 uncultured Candidatus Saccharibacteria bacterium
GATCGATGCCGTGGCAGCAGAGGAACTGAGTTTAGGTAATTTTAGCCAAGTTGTGATTTTAAACCGCCACGATATCGATGGGCATTTTGCACAGTCTTTGCAGAACCCAAACATCAGTACGTACGGCACGAGCGGCGCAGCTGAGTATTCATTTGCCGACGAAAATTTTACACTCGAAGAGGGTCATATGGGCTATTTTGTCACACCGGAATTTCAAAATACCCTGCGTGCCACCCTTCGCGTAGTGGGTGAGCATAATGTGCGGCCAATTGTGGGGGCTGTCGCAGTTGCAATCCGGTTCTCGATGGACGGCGTGGCAATTATTCGCGGAGTAGAAGCCATACGGCCGGTACATGGACGGATGAATTTACTGCGCGGTGCGAACGGATCGACAATTATTGACGATACCTACAATTCAAGTCCTGCCGCAGCGCAAATGGCACTGCAAACACTACTAAATCTTCCAGCCCCTCAGCGCATTGCTGTACTTGGCAGTATGAATGAGCTCGGAGATTCTTCCGCCGCGGAGCATGAACAGCTAGGACGTATGTGTACGCCGGAAGGAATTGATCTAGTCGTGACAATTGGCGAAGACGCAGCACGCTACTTAGCTCCCGCTGCGCAGGCAAATGGATGCATGGTGAAAAGCTTTTCAGATGCTATCTCTGCAGGTTCGTATGTCCACCAGCATATTGAGCAAGGTTCAGTGGTGCTCGCCAAAGGCTCAGAAGGTGGTATATTTGTCGAGGAAGCAGTGAAAATTCTTTTGCGTAATATCGATGATAACAGCCAACTCGTACGCCAGTCACCAGCCTGGCTCGAGGCAAAATCACAATTCTTTTCTCGATTCTAGGCTACGTGTACTCCTTGCGCGACGGGGTGAGAAATTAGCATAACGTGTTTGTGGTATAATTGGGTAAGTTTATAGAAGGGGAGATATGACAAAGGATCACACATCGCACGAGGCGAGTAGCTCACATGACGGCCCGTATCGCCGCGTAGGAATTTTGGTACTTATTAGCGTAATTATTATTGCAGTGTTTTTGGGTATTAGTGTAATTGCCAGAGGATTCGGTGGCAATGAGAAGCGACTCGCAGAAGCATTTATCACGACACTCCAGGAGCCATACATCAACGGCTCTTTTGGTATGAGCAACCAGACACAGGTGAATAAGTTTGAGCTTGAAGGTAAACTGCAGTATACAAATGGCGAGGCAGCGGCACTCGAAAGCGAAATCTCCTTGTCCGAAGAAGGCGGCGAAGACATACAGGTACCTGTCGATGTGAGGGTTAACCTACAAGACACACCAGAATATTACATCAAAGCCAGTGCACTCGAAGAAGTAGCCCGACCGTTTGGTGAAATGATGCCAGCCATTAATGCAGATCTAATCTCTATCGCTGATAAAATTGACAGCCGGTGGCTCAGGTACGCACCCGAAGGTGATGAGACACAAGGCTGTGCCATGTCTATCTTTGAAGCGATGCAAGATAACGAGGATGCGGTCAAAGAGCTGACACGTGCCTATATGTCGCATCGGTTTATCAATGTCAATTCTGTCGACAAAAAAAGTAACTCCACCCAAGTCTACAAAGTTGCTGTGGACAATGATACGTTAACTAAATTCACAAAAAAGCTCTATCAGACAGACTTCGTAGGTGATATCGATGCGTGTCAAGATGCGGTCAAAGAGGCCGAATTACCTACGCCATCGCAGCCTCAGCAGCAACCCACTCCAGAACAAACTGCAAAAACTTCCATTACAGTCCGAGACGGTTTGATCGTAAGTATGTCGGCGTCAAATGCTGCACAGCAGAGTGCCGGTTCATTCTCAATTGCGCTCGATTTTGATGAAAACGACATCACCATGCCATCAGAAGACATTGTCGAGTCATCCACCATTCAACATGAAATGAAGTCCATTACCGAATATATACTCGAACAACAGCAGCAAGCTACTCAACAGCAAGCGCCCGGTATGAGCGGCCCAGCAATGCGTCAGCCATAAGCGGTATAGTAGATAAAAATACCTACGTATGATATAAATAAACTCAATAACGCGGGAAAATATAGGGGTGATATGGCGAAAAAAAAGAATCCAAAGTCAAAGCAAAAATCAAATAAAATACTACTTATCGCGATAGGGATTGTGGTCGCTATTCTTGCGGTTGCGTTTGCTGTGTATGCAATTATGTCACCGACACCAGAAGAGCGTGTTGCTGCCGGTCTCATGAAGCTTGTGACATCAGATACTGTATCTGTAGAATCTCAATCTACTTCACTAAGAGACGATGGGTCAAATCAAACGACGATGCTCAAAGCTATCACAAACAAGCAGGTGGTAGACGCGGAGTTGTCGCTGCGTATCGAGTCGGAAGATCAAGATACATTCGATACTACGGTAGCTGCGGTGGTTCCAGAAGATGGTGATTTGTATGTAAAGATTGATGATCCGAAGACAACTCTGAAGGAAGGCGTAGATGCACTGTTGGGCGTACAAACAGGACAGGCGGGTAGCCAACAGGGTGCCCCTTCGAATTCACTTCGTGACATGCTTGCACCATATATCGAGGATGTGGCAGATACAATAGGTGACAAGTGGGTGCGGGTACCAAACGATGAGTTAGCCATTAACACCTATCAAGAAAAAGTTTCGGCAGGTTGCTATGTAGATTTCGTACGCGAGACTCAGTCGAATAAAGAGGCGCGAACGCAGCTTATATCACTTTTTGAGAAGCATAATTTTATCCGAATTGACGATACACTAGAGCGCAAAGGTACAAGTGCAGGATATAGAGTCTCAATTGATCAGGAAGTGCTCGAAACGTTTTTGGAGAACGCTGGAGGTAACGCTGCATTTGACAAGATCGCAGCCTGTGATCCAACACTCAGACTATTGGTTGGTACAGAAGATCAGCAAGTTGATATGTGGGTGGATCGATTTTCAAATTCAATCACCCATGTTGAGCTAGGTGGTGCAGGTACTAGCGATGCAACTACAGAGGTAAAATTTGGGTATAGTGGGCGTGTCAACGTGAATACGCCGGCGGATTCGGTTGATCTTTCCGAGGTGATAGCGCCACTTGGTGCGATGCAGCCAGAGATAAGCACAGAAGTACCAACACCAGAGCAGTAGTAGCGTTTCTAGTGGCACGAGAAGTGCTGTATACTAATAAGGATATGACACGTTACAATCCACTTGAGATAGAGCAAAAATGGCAAGCCACCTGGGAATCAGAGGGAACCTATTGCACAGATCTGTCCGATACAACTAAGCCGAAGTACTATGGCTTTAGTATGCTCCCTGGCATCACAGGTGCCGGAATTCATATTGGCCACGGGCGAACATATCAGTTTAGTGATATCAAAGTCCGTGCCAAACGACAGCAAGGCTACAATGCGTATCATCCTATTGGATGGGATAGTTTTGGGCTACCTGTCGAAAAATATGCGATCAAAGTCGGTAAGACTCCTCGCCAAGCTCACGACGATGCAAAAAAGAACTTTATCACTCAGCTCAAGCGCCTTGGCTTTAGTTACGATTGGACGAAAGAGATTAGCACTGCTGATCCTGAGTACTACAAGTGGACGCAGTGGATTTTTACGCAGCTATACAAAAATGATCTCGCCTACCAAAAAGAGAGTCCGCAGTGGTGGTGTGAAACCGACCAGACGGTACTTGCCAATGAGCAGGTAGAATCTGGCAAGTGCTGGCGCTGTGGCGACCCGGTAGTCAAAAAAAATCTTCGCCAATGGTTTTTCCGCATCACTGCCTATGCAGAAGAAATGCTCCAAGCGACAGATGAATTGAACTGGACCGAGATGGTCAAGACTATGCAGAAAAACTGGATCGGCAAGAGCCAGGGTGCGGAAATTGAGTTTCAGGTAGAGGATCGCGAAGATACCATTACGGTATTTACGACGCGCCCAGACACATTATTTGGTGCAACGTATCTCGCACTCGCGCCAGAGCATGCACTCGCCAAGACACTCGCCGAAGCAGGCGCAGTAGAGGCAGTGCATGCGTATATCGACGCAGCATCGGCACGTTCAGACGTAGATCGCATGAGCGATTCTCAAGATAAAACAGGAGTATTTACGGGCAGCTACGCAATTAATCCTGTGAACGGTGCGAAAATTCCAATTTGGATTGCAGATTACGTGCTGGGCGGATATGGTACAGGCGCGCTTATGGCGGTGCCGGCACACGATGAACGTGACTTTGCGTTTGCCGAAAAATTTGACCTACCAATTGTGCAGGTCGTGGAGCGCCCAGACAATAGCCCCGATGCACTGTACACAGGCGAAGGTATTTTGACAAATAGTCAACAGTTCGATGGAACCGAAAGTAGCGATGCGCGCGAACAGATTGTGGCGTGGCTCGAACAGCAACAAGTAGGAAGAAATTCGATTACCTATAAAATGCGCGACTGGTTAATTAGTCGACAGCGCTATTGGGGTGCGCCGATTCCTATCGTGTATGTCGAGGGGCATGCGCCAATTGCGGTACACGACAAAAACCTGCCTGTGGTTTTGCCAGAGATAGACGATTTCCAGCCAAAAGGCGGCATGACATCGGTACTTGCGACAGTTGATGACTGGGTGCGAGTGTGGGTGGATGTGAACACCGGAGAAACAGTCTCAATTACCGAACCAAAACCACAAGGCGAGCAGTGGGTGGAAGGGCGCCGTGAAACGGATACGCTCGATGGCTATGCATGTAGTAGCTGGTACTGGTTGCGATATACCGATCCATTCAACGATACCGAGGCGTGGAGCCCAGAATCAGCCAAGCATTGGCAGCCAGTCGATTTTTATAACGGTGCCGACCATGCGGTAGCGCATTTGCTTTACTCGCGTTTTTGGACACGTTTTTTCTACAAGCAAGGACTAGTTCCCGACCCCGAGCCATTTAAGCGCATGATGTACAACGGCTATATTCTTGCCTCAAGTGGAGAGAAGATGAGTAAGAGTAAGGGTAATGTCATAGACCCGATGGAAATTATGGATAGTGGCTATGGCGCCGACTCTTTGCGTGTGTACGAAATGTTTATTGCACCCTATGACATGGATGCGCCATGGGACACTCGCGGTGTACCAGGTACGTACAGGTTCCTGAACCGTGTATGGACACTCGCGCAGGAGTATATAGACGCACAGGTAGGTGACCTAGACGATGTGAACGCCCGCGAACTGCTCGTCGTTGCGCATAAGACTGTCAAAAAAGTTACAAGTGACATCGAAGACGATAAGTTTAACACAGCCGTTGCTGCGATGATGGAGGCGGTTAATAGTTTCTACAAGCTAAAAGACGCTACGGGCGGCATCAAACAGAACGACGCGTGGAAATTCGCACTCGAAAGCCTGCTGCAGATACTTGCGCCTTTTGCACCGCATATTACCGAAGAGCTGTGGTCTCAACTTGGTCATGCCACGACTATTCATCGAGACGCGTGGCCACACTGGGACGAAACATACTTGCAGCGAGACGAGATGACGATTGTGGTGCAAGTCAACGGCAAGCTCCGTGCGACGTTGAACATTTCAAAAGACAGCACCAAGGAAGAGATTGAGCAATTAGCGCTTGCCGATGCGAATGTAAAAAACTTTATCGCCGACAAAAAACCGACCAAGGTAATTTATGTACCTGGTCGGCTTGTGAACGTGGTTGTCTAGCTTTTATTCACCAAATTCTACAGGTGGATATTGGGCCTTCTCAGTATTATCGGATGGAGAGTTGAGTTCGTAGGGGCGCTCCACTGGAACTGGACGCTCGTCAAGCACTACTGTGCCTGTGTCGTATATAGATTCGGGGTTAGTGTCGGTCACGTGTTCCACTGTACTTGTTTCGGGGTCGATAGTACGCTCAATCTCATTTGTTTTGTGCATACCAAAACCTACCGAAGCTGTTAGTATGAATGCGCTTGCAGCAACCGCGCCCAATTTTTTATTTGTCGCTTCTCGCTGCTCACGCTTTTCTTTGAGCTCTAGTCTTGTTTTCCAGTAACTTGCTTCGTTATTCATATATACATATTACCATAACCACAAAGATATGTCAATAGCTATTGAAAAAGTACCTCGCACAGTGTATAGTAATTGGTAATTGTATTAAATAAACGTAAGGAGTTAATTTACTCATGGGACAGCCTAAAAAGCAAAGTAGTCCGCGCAAAACCGGTCTGCGACGCAGCCACCTCGTGCTCAAGCTTGCACGTCGTGTCAACACAACCTCACCTGTTAAGGTTAAAACAACCAAGCGCGAAACTGGCAAAAAATAATAGTTCAGTAGGCGAAGACTCGCCGTATTGAACTGTATACATAAAAGAATATAAAAGAAAGAACGTTAACGAAATGGCTTCAAACCGACATCTCGGCAGAATCGTAGCTCTACAAAGTCTGTATGAGTATGAATTTCGCCATACGCCGGAGACACCGGTGGATCTGGCGGAAGTTGTCGAGCGCAATATGGAGCGTTACAAAGACGATATCGATGATACCGAATTTGTCGACCTGCTGGTCCGAGGTGTCATTGAGCAAATGCTGACGCTTGATGAAAAGCTGCAGCCGCTCGCACCAGACTGGCCACTTGCGCAAGTAGCTCGGATCGATCGCAATATTTTGCGAATTGGTCTGTACGAGTTGCTGTATCGCAGTGATGATGTACCTCCGCGGGTAGCTATCAACGAAGCAGTCGAATTAGCTAAATCGTTTGGTTCTGATAATTCAAGCAAGTTTATCAATGGAGTGCTCGGCACTGCATATCGTACACTTGTGGAGGATCCGACACATGGCGACACCTCCGAAGTTTGATAAGTTCAAGAAATACTTCAATCGCAAACGCCCCTCTATTCAGGAAATTGTACGCGAGCCGACGGCTGGCGGTATTGTGTTTCGCCGCAACGAAAAGGGTGGGGTAGAAATACTTCTTATTCAAGATGCAAAAGATCGATGGACGATCCCAAAGGGTCACATCGAAGAAGGCGAGACTGCGCAGCAAGCAGCAAAACGAGAAATTGGTGAAGAAGCTGGACTCCACGAAGTCGACATGCTTGGTTGGCTCGGGAAAATTCATTTTCGTTACCGACGAATCGATAAGCTCGTCCTGATGACAACGCAGATATATCTTGTGCGTGCAAAAGGCGACACGAACGCCATCAAAAAAGAGGAATGGATGAATGGTATCAAATGGTTCTCTTTCCATGATGCCCTCGAAGAAATCGAGTACGAGGATATTGGTAAATTAATGCTGCTGGGAATGAAAAAAATTCGTCAGGAAAATTTATAGGATGAGTGGTATGCAGAAACAACCGTATCAAGATTTCGCAAAAGACGCCTTAGGATTTGAATTTGAAAATATCGACCTATTGATTACTGCATTGACGCACCGTAGCTACGTAAACGAGCACAAGAAGAGCGTCAGCGAACATAACGAACGTTTAGAATTTCTTGGGGATGCAGTACTCGAGCTCGTGGTAACGGATTATCTCTATAAAAATTACCCAGATCCCGAAGGTACCCTCACGAGTTGGCGCGCTGCGCTCGTGCGAACCGAAAGTATTGGTGCTGCTGGCGACCAGCTAGGCTATGAGCCGCTTGTACGCATGAGTCGCGGTGAAAAACAGGGAAGTTCTCGTGCTCGCCAGCAAATTCTTGCCAATGCATTCGAGGCTGTCATAGGTGCGGTGTATCTAGAGCGTGGCTACGAAGCGGCAGAAACATTTATTCTCCAGACTATCGTCTCCAAGATAGATGGTATCTTGGAATCTGGAAGTTGGCGAGATCCAAAGTCTCATTTGCAGGAAATAAGTCAGCGTATTGATGGGTACACTCCTTCGTATCGAGTGCTAGAAGAGATCGGCCCAGATCACGACAAGGTGTTTACTCTCGGCGTATTTGTAGGAGACAAGATGATGGGGCAGGGCACTGGTCCTAGTAAGCAAAACGCGCAGCAAGCAGCTGCACGTGCAGCACTGGATGAGTACAGTAAGCTGCAAAACAATTGACGCCGACGCTAAAAGAGTGTAAAATGGTCAAAGAATTAAAACAGCTATAAGTAAAGAGTTAAAGGAAGTTACGTTTTTATGCTCGCAATTCGTTTGCAACGTTTGGGTCGCAAAGGTTACCCTGTCTATCGCCTAGCAGTACAAGAGGCTCAGCGCCATCCTTCGAGTGGCCGTGTGGTCGCCTATGTTGGAAGTTATAATCCACACACAAAAGATGTGTCAGTCAACAAAGAAACAGTCCAGAAGTACCTCGACACAGGTGCTCAGCCATCTCCTCGAGTTGTAAAACTTCTCAAAGATGCTGGCGTTACACTCCCTAGATGGGTAAAAGACGTAGATGTATCTAAGAAAAAGGCTATCAAAAATAGCGAAAAACTTCGTAAGAACCAACCAAAAGAAGAAGTTGTTGCAGAAGAGTCTGCAGAAGCATAATCATCTTAGCGGTTTTATAAAAACACCTCTCATTTAGAGAGGTGTTTTTTAGTGGGGTATTTGCAGGAATTGAATAGACCCCGCATATGAATGCGAGGTCTCTACAGTCTTACGGGATGTAAGGCCGGGCGTGTTAGGAACACGACTTTGTGCTAGAGGTAGTCTAGCGGCTAAGGGGTGGATCTACGTCGACGGCTGCAGCTGTGCCATCTTGTAGGCCTCGACCAGCGCCTGAGTGGCGATGTGTCGACCCTTGGAGAGTTCGTTCTGGTGGGAGC
>CALGUM010000016.1 GCA_937902295.1 uncultured Candidatus Saccharibacteria bacterium
AATCACATCTGGCTGAGTCAGTGGAATAACTGCCAAAAACCCGCGGCTGATTCTGTCGGCAATATGATGCCATGCTCGAACGCTCTTGATATCGCGGGCAAATTTGCCATACGTCTCTTTGATAGCCCGCCCACTTGCGAAACTTTCCCACTCCCGTACCACACCGTCGTATTCTACGAGCATGTGGCCACCTTCGCTGATTGCCAGACTTGGATCTATGTGTCCGCGCGCGATAAATCCAGTACCGATACCAGTACTTACAGTGACGTACAGAGCGAACTCTGGCGTTGGCTTGAGAAGTCGGGCTTCGGCGAGTCCAGCCAAGTTTGCATCATTTTCAACATGAATAGGGGCGCCGCCCAGGACCGTACCAAGCGCACGGCGAATATCAAAATTTTTCCATCCTAGGTTTTTACACCACCGTGCAATACCTTCATCGATAATACCTGGCAGCGCGATAACGATCATGTCGACTTTTTTTGTCCCATACTCGCTCTCAAGTGTCTGGCGAAGAAGCTGTGTGTATTTTATAGGATCACTTGGGGTGGGGTAGACAATGTGTTTGCCGATTTTACCCGCGTTTGTAAAAGAAGAAATTAACGTTTTTGTCCCACCAGTATCCACCGTAACTATCATGCATCTAGTGTACCACAAAAAAATTGATAAAATGTTGCATATTGAGCATAAATAGAGTATAATATACTTACTATTAGAAGAAAGGTGAGAGATGGTGTATTCAGCACGGCGACAAGCGGGATCAGTACTAGTGTACGTGGTGGTTGGCATACTGCTCGCTGCAGCTGCAGTCGGTGCAATTATTGTGGTGCAGAATCGCGATAATTCCGAGCTCACCACCCGCCCTCAGCCAACAGAAGTGGCGCAACAAGATGAGCGCCCTCAGCAGGATGAAGCAGAGAAAGACAAAGCTGAAAAAGAAGCACGCGAAGCCGAGGCGCAGCGTGAAGAAGCTGCCGAAGCAGAGCGTGCACGTGAGGCCGAGCGTCGCCAGGCTGAGTCTGCTGACGAGGCACCAGCAGTCGCAAACGCTCCCGAGCAGAACGCCGAGGCGGCTCAGGGACCTCTTCCAAGTACTGGACCCGAACATACGATACTTGGCAGTGTCATCGGCCTTATTGCTCTTGTCGGTGCAGGGTACGGCTATTATCACTTTGGCGCTCGTCGCTAGTTTTTGACTTCGATTCACCTCTGAGGTATAATACAGACAGTTTTAGAGTCCAGATGTGAACTCTAGATAATAATAATAACCTTAACGAAGGAGAAGTGACGACACGACTACCAATAGCGTAGGCCGTGCGTTACATCACATGTATGGCTAAAGCCACAATTACAATGGACGAATTGCTCGCGGGCGCAGACGCCGGTGTCAAGCAGTTAACAACCGGTGAAGTTACTACCGGAACAGTATTAAGCGTAAAGAAGCACGAAGTGCTTATCGACCTTGGCGCACAAGGTGTCGGATACGTACCTCGTCGTGAAGTTGGTTTTTCACGCAACCTCGCGGTAGGCGATGAAGTAACGGCAAGTATTGTCGATACAGAACTCGACAATGGTATGTCGCTTTTGAGTCTTCGAAAAGCAGCAAAAGATCGCGGCTGGGAAGAAGTTGCTGTTAAGCTCGAAGAAGGTGAAATTATCAATGTGTCTCCGTACGATGCAAACCGAGGTGGCTTGCTAGTTGAGTACGAAGGTGTGAGAGGATTCTTGCCGGTATCACAACTTTCAGCAGAACATTACCCACGTGTCGGCAGTAGCGACAAAGATGAGATCTTGCAGCGCCTGAGTGGACTTGTTGGTAAAGACCTCAAGGTTCGCATTCTCGATGCAGATCGCAAAGCAAACAAGCTGATCTTCTCCGAAAAAGAAGCAGTAAAAGATGGCCTTGCAGAACGATTCGAAAAACTTGCAATCGGTGATGCGGTATCTGGCGTAGTAACCGGTGTGGTAGATTACGGCGCGTTTGTAAACGTTGATGGCATCGAAGGACTCATCCATATTTCTGAAATTAGCTGGGAGCGTGTTAACAACCCGTCTGACTACGTCAAGGTTGGCCAGACAGTCGATGCTAAGATTATCGCAATTGACAAAGATCGTTTGAGCCTCAGTATGAAACAGCTGACACAAGACCCATGGCTTACAGAAGTTGATAAGTTCAACAAGGGTGACAAAGTCGAGGGCACAGTGACACGAATTACGCCGTTTGGTGCATTTGTACAGATTAGTCCTGCGATTGAAGCACTTGTGCATATCTCGGAGCTCGGCGGCGGTAACGACGTTGATCCAGAAAAAGTCTTCACGCTCAATGAGCGAAAAGAATTCGCAATTCTCGATATTGATCGAGATAGCCGAAAAATTTCTTTGAGCCTTGGCGATAAAAAGAGTAAGTAAGTAAAAAATAGTCACGACCAGTACGGTCGTGCATCGCCTGAGTAGTTACTCGGCAGAAAGGAGTTTCACAATGCAAGAAAAAATTGTTACCATCGGTGATTCTATCACAGTTGGCGAACTTGCAGAGACACTGCATCTGCCGGTGACTACTTTGATCGGTGAGTTGTTCAAAAATGGTATCGCGGCGACGATTAACCAGCGAATTGATTTTGAAACAGCGACAATTATTGTTGAGGAGCTGGGCATTGACGCTCAGCTTGAGCGAAAAGTCACAACGGACGAGGACGTCGTAGCGCGTCCTGCCTATCAACTTTCCGCCAATGCCTCTGAGCGACCACCAATCGTCGCCGTGATGGGACACGTCGACCACGGAAAGACTAGCTTGCTTGATGCAGTGCTTGGTGACACGAAGGCGGCGAGCGAAGCCGGCGGTATTACTCAGCATATTAGTGCCTACCAAACGGTACTCAACGACCGTGCCATTACCTTGCTTGATACACCGGGTCACGAAGCGTTTGCCGCGCTGCGTCAGCACGGTGCTGTACTTACGGACGTGGTAATTATTGTCGTAGCTGCAGATGACGGAGTGAAGCCTCAGACAGTCGAGGCGATTCGTTTTGCGCGTAATGCGAACGCGAAAATTATTGTTGCCATTAATAAGATGGACAAAGAAACAGCAAATCCGCAACTTGTGAAAACGCAACTTGCGACTGAGCATAACCTGAACCCAGAAGAGTGGGGCGGCGATACTATTATGGTTGAAGTTAGTGCGAAGACGGGCAATGGCATTGATAAGCTACTCGAAACAGTGTTGTTGGTAGCGGATGTTGAGGAGCTCAAGGCCGATCGAGACGTTCCTGCACAAGGCCTGGTGATCGAATCACACATGGAACTGGGTAAAGGGTCCGTGGTGAGTCTGCTGATCGAGCAGGGTGAGCTTAAGCCGGGGCAGTTTATTGTCGCGGGTACGACTTATGGCAAGGTCCGTACACTCTTAAACTACAAAAAAGAGCCAATTAAAATAGCTGGTCCATCTACACCAGTTATCGTCACAGGATTCAAGGAATTGCCGCAGTTCGGTGATACGTTTACTGCTGTCGCGAATGAAAAAATTGCACGTAGCGCCTCGACAGAGGCTCGAATCGAGCGAGAAAAGGCAGCAGCGAGTACGAATGTGACAGGGGCAGATTTGCTCAAAATGATAAACCAAGAGCACGAATCAAAGACTTTCAAGGTAATTGTAAAGGCCGACGTACAAGGGTCGCTTACCTCTGTCATGGACAGTCTTAAGCTCGTAGAGACAGATGGCCTCGTGTCGCCACGTATCATTGGTAGTGGCGTGGGTAATATTTCCGAAAACGACGTTCGACTTGCCGCAAATGAGAGTACAGTAATCTATGGGTTCAATGTTGATTTGCCGCCAGCCGTCAAGCAACTTGCTGCGCGCGACAAGGTGCAGGTTCGCATTTACAAGATAATCTACGAACTTTTGGACGATGCTCGAGCATCTATGGAGGCACTGCTTGCCCCAGAAGTTGTTGAAACAGAAATTGGCCAGCTGACCATCAAGGGCGTCTTCCGTACTACCAAAGAAGAAATTATCGCTGGTGGAGAAGTGACAAGCGGAAAAATTTACCCAGGTCTTCTCACGCGCGTACTGCGAAAAGGGGAGCCGGTTGCTGAAATTGAACTCGAAAAGGTTCAAAGGCAGCAGCAAGAAGTCAAAGAAGTCTTTGAAGGCGACATGTGTGGCCTGAGCTTTAAGACGACTAAAAAAGTGCAGCTCGAAGAGGGTGATACGCTCGAGTTCTTTACTCGAGAACTTGTCAAACGAACTTTGTCATAACAATTGAGCTGAACCTATCCACCGGGCTATACCGGCATGGTACAATAGGATAAAGCATAGTAGGAGAAAACGATGTTTCAACTAGATGATAAATTTTTAGAAGAAGTAGGGCTCGCACAACTACCGCCAGATCAAAAGCAAGCGTTTTTGGAGCAGGTTTACTCTTCTCTAGAAGATCGAGTCGGCGTACGCCTGAGTGAGGGATTAACCGAGGCTCAGCTCGAAGAATTCGAAGGTATTATTGACCGCAAGATCGAAAAAGTTGATGCATGGTTGGCAGCATATGCCCCGCAGTACGCAGAAGATCAACTATTTCAGCGCATTCAGCAGGGCACAGGGCTTGCAGGTGATGATCCAGCAGTGAGATCGGAATTTGCAGCCACTAAGTGGCTCGAAATCAATCGACCAAACTACCGCGATGTTGTGGCGCAAGTCATGAATGAGCTGAAGGCTGAGATTGGGCAGAGTCGTGAGGCAATCCTTGAGAGTGGGCAACAGCCACAGCAGCCGCCAATGGCATAGCGCGCCTCCACGCAACTATACGATAGCTTTGTAGCCAGAAAGAAATGCCTGAACCGGCATTTCTTTTTTACCAATAGGCTTGAGGCGATCGATGCAAAGGGCATTGTGCGTAGTTCCAAAAATAATTGCGTCACCAAAGACAGTATATTCACCAGGTGTGAGGCCAGGTGAGGAGACGACATGGGCGGCAGTAACGATCACATCTAACTGTCCAATAGACGCACGACTACCGGGCCAGCCAAGGTAGGCGCGAATCTCTCGTTCAATGTCCTGGGCTGGTTTGGTCCAATCGATGAGTCCGTCGGACTTTTTGATAAGTTGACAGTAGGTGGCGGTGTCTTCGTCTTGAGGGGACGGCGACAACGTGCCTTCGATGATGCGGGGTAGGGTTTCGCTGAGTAGCTCTGCTCCTCGTGTGCCAAGTTTGTCGTAGAGTTCGGGGCTCGTCTCGCGGCCGCTTAAGGTGATGTGTTCTTGCAAATACACGGGACCAGCGTCCATCTGTGCACTAAGTTGCATAATACTAATGCCCGTCTGGGTGTCGCCAGCGAGAATTGCAGACTCTATAGGAGAGGGTCCGCGATACTGAGGGAGGAGCGAAGGGTGGAGGTTGATAATACCAGGGTTAAAAAGGTCTATGATGGATTGGGGGATAATCTTACCATAACTCACCAGTACGCCGATAGGATTATCGAAACGCTGGATGTCATCGGCGATATCACGCAAACGGGTCGGCTGCCACACAGGGATGCCGTGCGCTTGTCCGATAGTTTTTACACGTGGCTGGGTGTGAGATGACCGGCGGCCACGTCGTGTGTCTGGTTTTGTGATAATCGCACCGATAGAAAACCCGCGGTTAATCAATGCAGTGAGTGTGTGGGCGCTAAAATCCTCAGTCCCAAAGAATAGGATTGTCTTTGATATGTTCGTCATAATCTAGGGACTCCAGTTCTCCGTGTTCATCGAGTGTGTAAAATGCATCCGATGCATCTTTAATGTGGTCTATAAATACGATACCATTGGTGTGGTCAATTTCGTGTTGCAAGACGCGTGCCAGGAATCCTTCTGCTTTGAGGCGAACCTCACGACCGCTGGCGTCAAGGGCTTTGACACGTACTTTTGAGTGGCGGGGAACTTTGCCGTAGATTTTTTTAACACTCAAACATCCTTCGTAGTCTGCAATGATTTCTCCTTCGTACTTCACGATCTCTGGGTTGATGAGCGCGGTAAAGTCCGTGTTGCTTTTGCGGTCGAAGTCACTGCGTACGATGACGACACGTTCGAGCCTGTCTACTTGCACGGCGGCGATAGCTGCACTAATTTCGTGCGCTCGTGACGCTTCCCAGTCGAGTGCGGCGCTTGTGAGGTCGTCTATAAGCTCACGAGTTTCATCCGTGACCACATGAACGCGCTGAGACTTTTCGCGTAGATGTGGATTGGGGAGTGTGATAACGTCTTCTTTTTTCATTATTGTCTATTATACGTGAGGCGAGGTAAAAATAACAGAGAGAGGGTGGCTAGTTGCCGTATTTACTGCTGACTTCTTGTAAGGCTCCGCTATCGTCTTTGTAGAAGAGTGTATAGCGCGTGCAGGGATTGGTATCTTGCGGCGCCCAATCGTCATTAGGTGTCGTGCAGATCGCTCCATCGCTTCTATAAGGTAAGAAGGTGTAAATTCCAGTAGAAGGCCAAGTTGCCGCTTGTGTATGGCTGCCTGCTGAAGCACCTGGGCCGCGATAAGAATAATGGGGCGCTTCTGCTCCTTGATGAGCGGGGTCTAAGAGAGCTGATCGAGGTACTCCATACTTTTGGACGAAGGTTTTACTTGGATCACCAAGTTCTGCGCCGTAGTAAAAGGTCAGGAGACTAGGGTAGTTACCTTTTTCTTCGTAGTACGTCTCGAGATATGACGCCATCACCTCCATATCGGCAATACGTTCATCTGCACGTGCTTGACGCTGCAGTCCAGTATAGGTCACGGCGCCTATACTCGCGAGGATTGCAATCGCGGTAATCACAACGATGACTTCGACGATAGTAAATCCAGGACGATATTTCATGTTGCTTATAGTAACAGG
>CALGUM010000017.1 GCA_937902295.1 uncultured Candidatus Saccharibacteria bacterium
ACTCGAAGCTGCCGATACGCCGTTTGACGTCCACAATCAATATTCATTCCTTGGCTCTATGGCGTGGAGTCTCGCACCCGTGGCGCGACAATCGTCCAATACCGTGGCGAGTATAGCTATGTCTCCCATGCGATTTATTTCTACTATTCCGTCTTGGGTTGTACCCACGGCAAGCGCCAAGCAGGTCATGAACGAAAGCCGGTTTAATCAGTGTGACGATGAAATTTTCGCCGAGCAAAATCTTAACGTAGGCACACCAGATATTATGTGTAACTTACGGTTCGGCCTTTCCGAGGCGCAGCGTAACGCAGATCCAGAAAAGGTTGCCCAGTGGATGATAGATAGTTGCCAAATCCACCCCGAGACAGGCGAGGTAAATATGACAGGTAGATGTCCCACTGGATGTGCACCTGGTGAAGGTGGAGGTGAAAACTGTCATCGCACCACTAACCCTGAAGAAGCTTTAGCGCTTCTCAATGCAGGACCCGATCAAATCGCCAGTGCTATGCGTTATGATGACAAGGGTATTGATGCACCGATCGCAAGCAGCGAGGCAGTCACCGCAGAGCAAGCTTCTGTGCAAAACCAGCTGCCAAAGGAGATTAACCCCTCACCTCCAGAGGCACTAAACGGAGTTGACCTTATTAGTGGCGAATACGCAGGCTTAGAAAGTAAAGAAACCCAGCAGGCTGTTACAGAAGACGTCCGTACCTACGCTCATTTTCTTCGCTACTGCCGATACGGGCCCGAGGATGGACGAACTGTTAATTTCGGTGATCCTGACATCGAGCTCAACGAAAAAGGTGAGCCTATTGAAGGTAACATTCTAACCGGCCTTCCTTTTTTAGGAGAGAGCGGCAATCCTCCGTATTCATCAGTTGGCAAAGAATGTTTCACTTCCAATAATTGCGATTCAAAAATCGACCTCCCAAATACGCAAGGATCTGGAGGGAGTGAACTTAGGGCGCTTAAATTCTGTCGCCCTCCTCAATATGATATATATAGCCTATTTACACTCGACCAAGCCGTACTAGGTGGATTTGATATGGAGGAAGACTCTCAACAAGGTCAGAGCAGCTCAGGAGGAGCTTCTACTGGTGAGTTTGAATGGCCGATGGCAGGAGAGGGCACTATCATCACTAGCTGTTTTGCGCCTCGATGGGGTAGTTTTCATGGCGCACTGGATATCGCGGCTGGAGGACAGCCAGATATCCTAGCTGCCGACGGTGGTGAGGTGGTGATGGTGCGCACTGGCGATGGTTCGCCAGGGCTTAGTGGGTTCGGCGAGTCTGTAGTAATCAAACACGATAACGGTTACTATACGCGCTATTCGCACATGACGAGCGGCAGCATTACTGTAAAAGAAGGTGATAAGGTAGACAAGGGTGATCCAATTGGCAAACAGGGGAGTACTGGCCAAAGTACTGGCGCTCATCTTGACTTCGGTATTAGCAAAAACATGCCACCACTTAATAGTAATTCAGAGAATCCAATGAACCACCTTACGGTTCCACCCGATGTCGTCAATACTGCAGGCTGTACAGCTGACTGACAGACTTTGATCTGTGTTGAATATAAAATACTACCACTCAAGTGGTAGTATTTTACCAGTATATCAATACTGGAATTACCGCGCTGCTTAGCGATTGTTGCTAATAAAGTTATCGCTGTCAACATTACTCATGAGGCTATTTCCTATCACGCAGACCTTAAGATTAGTACTATCTACAACTCCATCCGATTCTGATTCAGGATATCCCTCGTTGCCGTATTCATCGATTCTTCCTTTGTCGCCAAACAGCGCAACCCCACCCGACTGTTTGTCTCCACTATATACATTAGCTTCACTCATTGAGCCTTGATAGCTGTCCCATAACTGCTTGTTCTGACTATCGCTCAATGTATCTAGATCAATTAAAGTACCTGCCGTACCACGAGAGAGCCCTCCGACTCCGTCAGGTATAGCTATAGTTTCTTTCATAGCTTCTAGGTCTACGTAGGGTGTACTCGCTTCGTTTACTCCATCCCATGAATATGTACCTAAAGCATAGATATCGTCACGCTGCACGCACTCTGCACCATATATCACTTCTTCATCACCGCCTGAGAATACGTTTTCGATTACTGAACCGCCCGAAGAGCTTGAAGAACCTTCTTCACTCGATCCACATCCAGTCAACGCTCCAACTCCTGCCCCTAGAGCAAGGACAGTTGCAGCAATTTTTTTCTTTGCTGTAAGTGCTGTTGAAAGATCTTCTTGTTCATTCTTCTGAGAAAAGTTTCGTTCTGCGCGGCGCATAGTGCGACTCCCTTGTATCTTATTTACCGAATAATTATTGACTTAGCTATCTAAACTCGCTATGATAGGTAGGTTGTCCAAAAGGTATTGATATAGCTTTTGGGAATCTATTTGCTATTTTTAGCGTGCAATACACATATTTTGTGTCTTGCTTATATAATACACTTTTTTTATATAAAGTCAAGCATTTTGATCTAATTTTTGTTGTAGTTTGTGCCTAATATTGCGACGTAACCCTGGTAATGGTATGATATATAGCATTAAGGTGGTTATGGTAAATAAACAATGACACAGTCGAGTACACGCCAAAAGTTACTGCGTACTATCGTTCGTAACCTCATGCTACCTATGCTAGCACTGTCACTTGTCGTGTCCACGGTATATCCTCTGGCAGAAGTCTACGCAGAAACCGAAACCGAAGAGCAGGTGGAAGAAGAGGAGGCAGAACAACCCGAAGTAGGCACGTTTAGCCCGCAAACTCCTGGTATATCCGACACTGGTACGCAAATTCTCAATAATGCGCCGTTTTACGATAGCAGTGCCGGAAGCTGTAGCCCAACTGGGTCTGTACAACTCGAAGGTAATGACAATACCGAAAAGGTACTCAATTTCTTTATGTCCAAAGGCCTCACGCTTGCCCAAGCTTCTGGAGCCGTGGGTAATATGATGCAAGAATCTGGCGTAAGATCTGATATCATCCAGGGTGGCGCGACAGCCGACGAAAACTACCGAATGCAAAATGGGGTTGGGTATGGACTTATTCAGTGGACCTTTACTGCTCGGCAGGCACCTCTACAGGCAAAGATCGATGAAATGGGTATGAAAATTACAGACATAGAGCCACAGCTTGAATTTATCTGGGACGAACTCAATGGTCCTTACCAACATACCCTCGAAGCGGTCAAACTAGCTGATAATCCTGTTGATGCAGCGGTTGCGTTTCATGGTCCGCCAGTACCTGGTTACGAGGCATCTGCGGATAGCCCGGGTTTTGTTCGTGTTATACGAGGTGGTAATGCCCAAGAAGTACACGACAAATACGAAGGTCTAGCGCCGAGTGGTTCGTCGGGAACGTCCAGCGGTGGCTGTAGTAGCGGTGACTCTGGCAATGTAAACGCAGAAGGATTTGCGTTTCCGGCAGATCTCGAAAAAGATAGAATAATTGGATTTCCTTGCGTCAAAAATGACTACTGCGGACACCACGACGGAACCCCGGCGTTTGACCTCTATTATAATGACTCGAATGATGCAGAAAACAAAGCAGTCTTTGCGATTAGAAACGGCGTCATCGAAAGTAAATCCACTCGAAACGGCTATTCACATTGCTACGACTGGCAGTTAGTGGGGGATGATGGATGGCGGTACTGGTACGGACACAGTCACAAGCCCGAAAAAGAAAATGGTGAATCGGTGAGCGCAGGAGAGAAACTTGGAGAAATCGGCCCTACAGAATGTGCCGACAATACACCTCCACACCTGCATATAGACCGCGGTACTCCAAAAGGCCACTGGGGTGGAAGTATAGGGTCTCGCGACAAAGAGTTTGTACCTATCATGCAAAAACTTTGGGATGAGCTATAGCTATGACATGTAACCAACATAAAGGATTTCTATGGTAACAGATATATTGAATCGCCTGCGCGAATATCGCCAAGCACACCCCCGCGCGACAACGATTGGTATGGCTACTCTTATCGTGACCCTTATAAGTTACCTGTATGTGTCTTTTTATGTTGTGTATATACCTGTAACAGCCTCAAAAGAAGGTATGGATCTCACATCGCTCGAGGTGCAGGCATACTCTTCGAACAGTGCCAATACGGCGCTACGGGAGTCAAAGAAACTTCTCCCTAATTTTGTACAGATTATTCCTCGTTCATTTAATTATTTCGAAGCCCGCACAGATGACTATGTCACCATTCAATCTGCCCACGCACACCATTGGCTACCGTTTCGCACCATACCCCTCGAGCTCGTGCCTCAAAAAGATATGGAAAAAATATCCACGTCTGGTGGCGCGTGCCCTGTGATCTCGAAATCAGATACAGTATACACCTACCGGTGCGGTAATCCTCGGTTTCTTTTTAGCCATAACACAAGCACATCCCCATGGTCTATCGATGCAAAAAATCTTCTTTCACCGTATATGATAGTCGTGCCGTTTAAAGAAGGGTTAATTGGGGTGCGCCCACCGTCTGCTGTGTCAATCAACAGACCATTTACTTATATCGATCCAGATACTGGAGAGAGCACCAACCTCAAGTCTCCCACCAAGTTAACCGACGATACCAGTGCAATCGCAAATATCACCACAGACTCTGCAGACAAAAATAGCCCCTATGCAGTCCTCACCGATAGTAAACGGCAAAAAATCTATGTAATAAACTTTGACACATCCGAAATCGTGAGAGAAGTAAAGTATCCCGAAGATACGTACACCGCAAAAAGTAACGTGTCATGTTCGATGACACACGGAAATATATCTTGTTATATCGGTAGATATACCGCGTCACCTGAAAACACCCCTCATGAACATGAAGATGAGAATGCGGACGAGCATCACCATGACCCAGAAGAGCCCGAGCGCTCCGTAGCTCTGGTGTTTGACACAGGCCCAGATTCGAAGGTAGAGGAAATTACTGTTACTTCATATATCAAGGAAATCGTGGTCGGAAAAGATTCACACGTATACGCTATCGATACCTGGGATAACCTGGTAGAACTTACTGAGGGCACACAGCGACTGATCGCTCGCTCAGCTAGTCAAATCAATTATGTCGACAATTTGGTGTTTATATCCAACAACCAACTTTACTCCTACGACGAACGTAGTGAGCAATCTCACCTGGTATTTAAGAGTGACGCCACGAGTCTATCAACTGCCACCTCCTACGGCAGTCAACTCTTGTCACTATTCGCAACAGACGGCACATCCACTAGCCCCAATCTCTACATATTCCAGGTGTCAGACAAAGACTACATCCCCTCAACACAATCTGCTCGCGCTATAGACATGCTTTCGCTCTACAAAGACGTCGAAACAATCGATTATAATGGCCAAGAAGTGGAGATTGTATTGAAACTACTAGCCGACAAAACACCGACTATATATCAGAGGCCTGACGGCTCAGGTGCTGTAACCTACGATGAACAAAGCGTGGCAGAAGCAGAGTCGGCAATAACCAACAAACTCAAAGACCTCGGTATCGACACTGAGGCCCTCTCAATAGACTATTCGTTCTAGTCTGTACACCTAAAATTTAACACTTTTGTATTAATACATATAACATTGCATAATATGCAAAAATAGGCTATACTACATCTGTACTATATCGCGTTCCAGCCTCGAGGCGCTGTAACGCTGGAGTTACCCTATGTCTCAAGATATCAAAGAGCGAGAAGAGGCGGCCGTCGGCGCACATCAAGATGATGGGTGGGGTTCGAGGCAATCCGCCGCCAACAAAGAGGTGGCGGAGCTTGAAAAAGCTTACGCTCAACCTGCAGCTACAGGTGACAAGGCTAACAAAACCTCTTCGGAGGCAGGCAAAAAAGCGTTCAAAGCATTCTTAACCGCCACTCGGTCAAAATCGCCAATCGTTGCGATAATAGCGTTGTTATTCGGCGGAGGTGGTATTATTGCAACACTTCTCGGGCCTGGCGTAGGCCTTTTATCTCTCGCTGACACATTCGAGCGAGACCTCAACAGCCAGCTTTCTGCTATGGAACGTACCACCGATCAACTCTGGCGGTCTAAGCTACGCAGCACGACAAACGGGACTTGTGGTCGAGCAAATGTGCCAGTACTCCCATGCCGCTATGCGTCCATCAATGTCGATAAGTTCGACAAGGCCGTGACCCGTGCTAACTCCGCCTCGCGCAGCCATCTCGCCATTACCTACGATAGGAATGCAGCCTGGGGCCCAGGTCGCGGCAAGATAGATACGATGATGTTTACAGATGAGAGCGGTGCCAAAACCGTCATCGATGGACCGAGAAAATACAGCGAACTAATCCGCACAAACCCGGAGTTCAGGTCGTCGATGTATATGGTATATAGTCCAAGATTTAGCGCATTCAAAACCGCCACATCACTTGCATTTCTAAAAAAAGCCAAGACAAGTTATGCTAAAAAACTCACCGGTACCACCGAAGATGAGGTGCGCGAAAGTAAATCTCGGGCGATAAAAAGCGCGGCTCCTATAAACTTCACTCAGCCGCGGGCTATACTCGACGAAGAAGGCAACGAGACGGGCAGATTCGAAGACCCCGAGACGGGGCGAGAACTAAGCCAAAGTGAGATAGACAACGCTCGTGCTCAAGAAGAGCGTGTTCGCAGTGCGCCATCGACCACCACTGTACTGCACAATCTTGCGCGCGGCGCCATGGTGACAGGCGCTATCGATACCGCCTGTAGCGTATATAATCTCTCGCGCGGTGTCGGCCGGCGCAAAAGTAATCCGCTCCCAAGAACTCATCCGCTATTCTATGGTCTACATCAACGAAGCACATGCCATTCGTGCTGAACTATCCACTCCAGAAACTGTTAAAGTCGCGTCCGATGATATTATGCACCTAGAGCCAGCTACAAAAGTGGCTGACGAGTCAAAACTCGACTCCACTCCAGCCGGACAAGCCCTACCTATGATTGACAATCCAAATGCTGGTAAATCTGGTATGGATTCACCGATCTATCGTATGTCGAGCAGTCAAGATTACCCGAAAAAACTCGACGCCGAAACTCAATCACTGATGCCAGGAGGTGGTTTTTCTGGCACTCTAGCTGGCATTAATGCCGCGATTGCAAGTGCCCTCGGAGCAGACGATCCCCAGACGATCTCCCAGCGCTGTCAGATCGTACAAAACCCTTATGTGCGTGTCGGTGCACTGGTAATCGGTGTGGCGGCGGCGGTAGGCACATTCGGTACAAGCACCGCCATATCCCTTTCGGCCTCTGTAGGCCTTGCATTTGCACTCCCGTATCTCACGGCGCAACTTGCGGACATGGCTGCCGGTACTGTGACAGAAGACCTTAAGGGAATGGGTACAGTAAGTGCAGTAGGGATGGGATCGAGCCTCATGTTCAACGGTATGGCGCGCAGTAATGGCCTCATGACTATGGACCCCGAAAGTATGGCGGACTACCAAAACACCAAACGCGAAACGCTTGCTCGCTACGATGAACTCGATAAAATTGC
>CALGUM010000018.1 GCA_937902295.1 uncultured Candidatus Saccharibacteria bacterium
GCTCACGCACCACGACCGTGACTTTGCTGTCGTCGCTTAGCCGCTTGCCTGTGCGATCAGATTTGCCGATGCGATATGTCATAATACCTTCCCCTGTAAGATCGAGCTTGCGGGTGCAAGTTATAATACTATATATTATTTACTGACTTTAGTCAATAAAAAAAGGGGGTACGCACACATGTTTTTGTGCGAACAGTTACGCAGGGTCACATACAGACGATATATCTTTTGCAGATTAACTGATTAAGGCCAGTATGTACTCTAGGGAGTGTTTTACTTGAGATCCACTGAAAGTATAACGCCCGCGCCTGGTGTGGCGCGGGCAACCGTACGCGGTCAGCGATATTACTGGTACACCTCATTCCATGTACGTAAGTACATATTCAGGTTGAAGATGTCTTTTAGCGATATATCTTCTTTGTCGCTGATCTGCTTCCTCCTGTCCATCTCCTGTTGCGTCTTGCTAGGTTCGAAGGGTGCGCTAGGTACGAAGCGTCTGACGAACATTAGGTGGCGAAATTCGTACAGACACTCTTTTGGTGCGTTGCTGGCGGTGACATCAGCCTCCCCTTTTAGTGTGAGCCAGATTCTACAGTAGAGTTGGCCTTCTTTGGGGAAGAACCCCATCCTGTACAGAGTGAGTTTGAGCTCATCGCCACTTGCGCTACCTATAGTGTACTTGTTGATGCCACTTTTGGTAACATCGCGTAGTGTGTGAAGTATTTCTTCCACCGCGGTATCGATATGCAGTTCGCGTGGGTGGGGTGTGTTCATGTCTAGTCTCCTAATAGGGGATCAGAGGGTGTGTACTGTACAATTGTATATTATATTACATTCACCATATATACAATTGTGTAGAAGCAATCGCCTCAGTCTGTAACGTCGGGGGTCTTGATTTACTCTAGTAGAGGCGTTATGCTAGAGGTATGATTTTACTTATGGTTCATATATTACTGGGCGTCGCGAGCGTGAGCCTCGGGGGAGTGGCTCTAGCGACAAAGAGCGCGAACTTACTCAAAGTTCAGATTGGGTCATTTGCAGGCACTATCGTGAGCGGCATTGGTCTGGTACTTGTTAATCCATCGAGCTTAGCGCACCTTTGCGTAAGCGGTGCGGTGTTCAGTGCTATTTCTATAGGACTGATTCTTGCTACTCGAAGACAATTGGCTGCAGTAGCTAGCAGGGCATAAGCGCACTATACTCTAACTACTAATGTAATGACAGGAAAAACCCCCGGGCGCAATGTATGCATCCGGGGGTTTCGCCGTCGTACTAGAACGCACGTTCTATCAGCCACTCATTATCGAGTTTTTGCGCGATGATGACGTAGGGCTGATTGTGGCTGCGCGCCTCCATCGCTGACTTGTTGATAGTGTCGAACAGATGGGGTGGTGTGCCGAGTACTTCGAGCACGTCCTTGCAACGAGAGGGGCCACATCCCTCGTACCCCAGGAGGATGTCAACGAGATGGAGTGCTGCCCTCTCGTTTTGATCGAAGATGATCGCACCTTGTAGTCGTTTGAGGGTATTGGGCCAATGCACGAATTCGATACGAGTGAACTCCAGCTGCATCTGTTCTGCAATTTGTTGCAGTTGCATCTGTTGCACGAGTGCATCGACACAGGTAGCGTAGTCGCAGGTGGAACTCCAGAGTGTGCCGAGATACGTGTTGATTTCGGCATACTCTTCGTCGTTGTGTGCGCATCGCCCAGTAACGAAACGCTCGTACAATGCCTCAGTACTTGTGTAGGTAGACATACTTTCTCTTCCGACGACGGATATAAGTCGGTTGACTTATACTTTTACAATACAATATTAAAATAATTATGTCAAAGTAGAAAGCCCGCACCTGGTGTGGTGCGGGCAACCGTACTCGGTCATCGAGCTTTTATGTAGTTTTGTCGAATGCATCCCGAACACAATCCCATAGACCCCATAGCTCATGCGAGGTTGCTTCTCGCATGGACCTTACTGTTCGATACGTACTCCGGTAAGCCTCCAGAAAACTGCCGTTGTCGGGCTTACTTGAAGTGTCGCCGAGCACTTTGGTCTCGTAGCTGAGATGTACGACGCCATGGTTGTAGCGACGTGGAATCTTGTAGGTCCACCTCTTTTGTGTACGTGTCTCGCATGACTGCATGACATCGTAAGAGGTGAATTCATCGCAAGTTACAATACATTCGTACTCTGTACGGTGCTTGTGAATACGTAGTTTTCCTCCTCCGTGTTCTGGAGTAAATACTGAATATCGCTTCGCCAGTTCAGGTAGCGATACATTGTCGAGCTGCCGTACAATATATTCGGTGATGGCAGTCTGCTGCGGTCGACGATGCCAATGTTTGCGGATAACGCAGATAGAGGCAATTTTCATAACAGCATGCATGACCATACTTGCGCAGAGTACGATATGTACGCCCCATACGAGAGACATTATCCCAGCAGGAATGTCCATGTTCAGCAAGAAGTAGCCGAATGAGAGGGCTGTCAACAAGATCACAGTCTCCCTGAGAATGCCTGGCTTTTTGCGAGTGTTCAAGGTACTTCCTTTCGGTCGAAAAGCTACTATATAGTAACACTTTAATGTGTAAAAAGCAATTGCAGTAACAAGATATACAGAAATATATTTATTATCATAATATTGACAAAAACATAAGCATAGTGTAATATATAGATATGAATCACAACAAATATGAGCGTCGTGGTGAAGATCACGCTACGCGAGACACAAAAACAACAGCAACCGACAGAGCATTAGAAAAGTATCATAACCTCGCAGAGGAGGAGTCGATTGAGAAGGCGCGTGCGATGGCAGTATTAGATATGCGCCACAACGAGCGCGATGAGCAACGAGTCCGCCATATAGCTGCACGTAATGATCGTGAAATTGCGCAAGATGAAATCTACGATGGCATTGAAGACTACTTTGCTGAGAAAAAGTCAGCAGAGAGTATTGCAGTCTCTATAGAATCTTTTGAGCATGACGCTGTAGACATTCCGGTATCGCACCGACTTGGCTCATTAGCTACACGTCGATAATTCTCAACATATCTCATCCAAACTAGCACCGCTTGGTGCTAGTTTTTTTGTGTTGAAAATGACGAGACCAAGCCCGTCTGGCTATGCTATAGTAAAAAACAAACATAAGCTAAGAGGAGTGCGCAAGTGGTAAAGAAAAATACTAAGCAAACAAAAGCACAGTTGGCGGCGCACAGTTCGCCGCTCGAAATTGTTCTGCAATGGTTAACGTATGTATTTTGGGGACTACTCCTTGCATCACTCATCTTACTGGTAGTGACGCTCGCACACTTAGTAATACGCAATCAGGTCCTCCACGATATTGTTCCCTACACAATAGCGGCGACCCTGGTGCTTTTGCCGATGGCAGTAGTGGCTGATTGGCTGGATCGCCCACGCG
>CALGUM010000019.1 GCA_937902295.1 uncultured Candidatus Saccharibacteria bacterium
AGACTACCAACGAATCGCGTAGTGCTCTTCAATCTCTTCGGCAACTGATTCGGTCGCGATACCCTTATCGTGCAAAAAGTCGAGTGCTCGACCGCCAGAAGCGCGGATAGATCGTTGGGCGAGGCGAGCCAAATACTCTCCAAACTCATCGGCGTGCGCGCGTAAAATTGTATCCATTTTCTCGGCGCTACCCTTGCGATACTCATCATAGCGACCACGCACACTATCGAACACTTCCTCTATAAATACTAGTTCACTGTGCTCCTGCTGCATGGCATCAAGAGTTTTGACAGCTTTTCGTGCCATAATCATCTGTGCCCTATAGTACTGTAAGCGCTCTTCTGTCGCACTGACATTTTTCACCAGACGCTCAAAAGGCCGTTGCATCCATTCGGAGAGAATGTCGAATACATCTTTTTGATCCTGATACGTAGACGGATTGATCGAGTGGTGCTGCGCATATTCTATTTTCTCCATTTGATAATTCAGTTTACGTAGCAACTGCCTATATACCCGTTCGGTTATCTCGCGGTTAATAAATAGCTGCTTAAGCACGGTGCGCTCAATACTAATCGCCGTCATGTGGAGTGACTGCTCGAACAATCGTATACCATACTGGTCGACTAGCTCTCGGCGCTCGTCTCTTGCCTCGGTAAGCTTAGTGTCGAGCCGTGTACGCACTTTTTGATAGTGATCGTCAGCCACAAATCCGCGCGTCTTATGCACCACCAGTCGACTTCGTTCGGTAAGGAGATAGTATATGCCAAGGTCTGACTCGTGTGCCATACGAAGTGGCTCTGGCTTATTGATTTTGAGCCATGACATAATTTTCCCCATAAGCGGCGCCTTGATGAATAATGTTGCCAATATACAACCCGTGGTGAGAGCGAGAATGAAATCCCTCGGTGAATACGCATATTCCCATCCTGCCACCACCAGGTCTTCTGGTATGAGTAGCACGATGATAATTGCAAGTGCACCGCGCAGACTCCCCCACGAGAGTAATAGCTGCCAACTACTTGGTATATGCTCTTCGAGCTTCATGGCGTTGAGCGGCACTGTTACGAGATAGATCGATACTGCCCTCACAACAATAACCACCAGTACCGTCATGAGTATCGGCAACCAGAGCTGCGAAAAGTCTACGTCACTACTCGCAAATAACATCCCCGCGAGGATAAATACGAGTGAATTGGCGATAAACGCTACGTGCTCGATAAACTTGCTCAAATATTCATCGGTCTTTATGCTGAGAATATGACGGGAATAATTTCCCAAGAACAATGCAGCCACTGTCGTAGCGATAATTGGTGAGATGTGCACCGGTACACCGAAGACTCCGTGATGATTGATCATCTCTGCCAGAATAAACACCATGTGTGCGGAGACAATAAGGAGCGTAATGGACACAAATTCATTGCTCTTCGTACCGCGTAGCCCCATTGAAAACAGCATTGCCATCAATAATCCGAACCCAACACCTAGCACGATCATTCCCACAAACATCAATACGCCATCGAAGACTGTAGCACCACCATAGAATCCATGGGTCGCCACCGCAAGCACCACCATAAACAACGCGACCGCCGTACCGTCGTTAAACAAGCTCTCGCCTTCAAATATCATTGTGAGGCGTTTAGGTGCACCAAACTCTTTAAACAACGCAAGTACGGCAACTGGATCCGTGGAAGATATCACCGAACCAAATAATAATGCGAGGATAAACGGTATCTCAAACCCGACAAGCGGCAAGGCAAAATACAGTGCGCCAGCAATACCAAACGCAGAAATCAATAACCCGACCACCGACAGCAGTCCGATCGTCCACGAACTATCTACCATTTTCCTAATACTCATATTAAAGCCTGACTCAAAGATTAGTACGGGCAAGAAAATATAGAATAAGAGCTCTGGGGTAAGCTGCATGTCATCGAGAAAACCAAACACATCGCGCAGGTAAGGCAATTGAGAAAGCGGCACGATGATAAGTCCTGCAAGCACTAACAATACCGTATAGGGAATCCGGAGACGCTTAGCCATAAAAAACAATCCACTTGCCAATATTAACAGCGTAAACAATGATAAGACTGAGGTAATTGTAAGCATGACGCTCCCGACATTCTTTGTTTTACATTATAGGAGTGCAACTACCAGGTAATTGTATTCGCTTTTTATTGTACCACTCTACTTGTAAGTGTAAATATTTTTTTACTTAGCACCTCGATAAAAGTTATACTAGAGAGGCATGGATACGACGTTTGTACTAGTGGATATCGAAACAAATGGCGGATCGGGAGACCGAGGCCGCGTGATCGAAGTGGCTGCACTCAAAGTTGCAAATGGCGAGATAGTAGACAGGTATCAAACTCTCGTAAACCCTGGCAGCACTATCCCGCGCTGGATCACTAAACTGACTGGAATTCGCAGTGAGCAATTAGTTGACGCACCTTTTTTTGATGAAATCGCCCATCAACTCTATACATTTTTAGAAGACAGTATATTCGTTGCGCACAATGTACTATTCGATTATTCTTTTTTGAAACGCGAGTTTCAAGCAAGCGGGTATACATTTACACCGAAGTTATTTTGTACAGTCAAAATGTCTCGTGCTCTGTTCCCGGAGCACAAAGGTCATAGTTTGCAAAAAATTATCGATCGACATAGCTTAGCCCCTGCTGCACGTCACCGTGCATATGACGACGCAATGGCGATGTTTGAGTATATGAAAATTGCGATTGAAACAAAGGGCAGGGATGCCTTCGAGCGCAATCTCGCACTGCAGCTAAAAACCAAATCTCTTCCGCCAAACGTTGATGAGAATAGCATCTTAAACCTCCCTGCGACACCTGGTGTGTATATTTTCGAAGACGATGCGGGTTCGCCACTCTATGTTGGAAAAAGTGTAAATATACGTAGTCGCGTACGATCTCACTTCACAAATGCCACCACTATTGCAAAGGAGATGCGCATGTCGCTGCAAAGTCATAATGTCACCTACATTCAAACAGAAACGGAGATTGAAGCACTCTTACTCGAAAGTGCCAAGGTCAAAGAGCTTCAACCAATCTTCAACAAAAAGCTACGGCGCAAAAAAACCCAACATATTCTCCTTAAGTCAATTGATAGTACAGGGTATCTCACCTTTACGGTTGAAAGTGCTGATTTATCACAGTATAGTGATTTGAACGATGTGTATGGTGTGTTTACGAGTAAGAATCAAGCAAAAGCAAAGCTTGAGGAAATTGCAAGAACGTATCAGTTATGCCCTAAGCTCTTGGGACTAGAGCGTACAAAAGGCTCGTGTTTTAGAAGGCAACTTGGGTTGTGTCGTGGTGCATGCGATGGTGATGAAGGCCCAGATTCTTATAATACCCGTATAGAGCTTGCACTTGAACGCACCAAGCTAGAGGCTTGGCCTTACAAAGGTGCAGTGTCGATGCCTATCAGCTCCTCGCGCCACCTACGCCTAGATCAGTGGATTCCTCAGCAAATATACGATCAAACAACCGACAGCTTTACTCAGCTTGATAATAACTTTGACGTAGATACCTACAAAATAATACGCTCATTCATCCGCACCCACAGACCACTCATTCGACATGCATGATCTACTTGCAACAATGTCGCCGATGAACCCCTTTTCCTGATTTACAGCAAACAGCTTTCTTAGTGTGTGCCCTCCTCCTACTAAATAATCCAGCATGTTACTCTGCTGGATTATTCCTATGTGTACTCAGATGCCAGTGATATGTATTTATATATCTAGCCCCACGCTTTCTCTCGCCTTGAAAGCCTGTTCTCTATCTGCTTTGTAATCGGAAGTTCAATATACCACTCACCAAGAGGCGTGCCTTGAAAGTTTTTCTGGCGCAATGAAGGTTTCTTACGCCCCTCATGATTGCCACCTATTACTTTGTCATGATGACGCGTTCTCGACATGTTACCTTACTCCTGCCCCCTTCAAAAGCCCCACAATATCCTCCCATACATAACTACGAGATGTATTCGTAGAATGTGCTGCGTTACGATCTTTCAGTTCTGGGAACTGACTGATCTTTTTATCCATGAACTTTTGAATGCGAATGTCTAATGCGTGTGCTCGATATTTCATATATATCCCTCCACTTATTCGTTTACCTGTGTACTACTATAAAGACATAGCCATAACAATATTGTGTGCATATTCACGAAATAAATGTGATAAAAATCACATTATGAAAAATGCTATACTAAATGCATGCATTCTCCGTCCGACAAAATTAGGCCCCATGCACAAGTACGTGCCTACAAGAAAGGGGCAAACCTCTTCTTCCAAGGAGAAGTTCCTCGACGTGGAGTGATGGTCACGGCTGGAGTTGTGCGCTCGTATACCATCACTACGTCCGGTGAAGAGCGTACTATCGCATTTTTTACCAAAGATGACATACTACCTCTTTCGTGGCTCATGGCAACCACCTCCACCTCTCTGTTTTATTACGAAGCGGTTTCAGATATACGAACTTTGCAGTTCACGAGAGAAGATTTCAAAGAACATGTGCTTCTTGATCCGCCAACTCTTCTGTCATTGTTTGGCACATTGAGTAAAGACCATACCGCAGCAATGCTTCGCATTAACGGGCTTGCGCAGTCTCGTGCCGAAGAAAAAATTGCATTTACCCTCTACTACTTTGTATTCCGCTACGGGTATCAGGCTAAAGGAGAAACCTTGCACACCATAGGAATCACCCTTCGTCATACGATGCTTGCAGGACTTGTCGGGCTTAGTCGTGAAAGTACTACGAAAATACTACGAAACCTCCAGTCAAAAGGAATTATCTCCTATGACAGGGGCACGTATAAAGTAGATAAGGAATTACTCGAAGGTCATATCGGCGAAGATGCGTTTCGCGACGTAATGTCATGACAAAATAGTACGAACAATACGAATAAGTTCTTTTGGCGCGGCGCGGGCTTTGAGTACATAGCGATTCGCCCCTAGGGCATAGGCCTGATCAATTTCGTTTTTTGCATCGTAATTTGAGAATACCACTATTTCAGTGTCAGGGTGCTGAGAGGTGTCATATGCCTGCAGAAATTCTATTCCATTCATAACAGGCATGCGTAGATCGAGAAAGATCACACCTGGATCACCTTCTTCTTGTAGTAATTCAAGGGCGGCCTGTCCATTTGCGGCAGCTTTTGTATCGATACCTTCTGATTCAAGAATCATGACATACGCATCGCGCAGGTCGGCATCATCTTCCACAATTAACACAGATTTTTTGTCCATCACTCCTTACTATATACAACGCTGTCTATAAAAATTGTGATTTATTTCACAATTGGGAGCTCTAAAATAAATTGGGAGCCATGAGGATGATTGGACTCGTATGCAAGATCGCCCCCGTGTAACCGAGCGATGGATTGAGCCCAATATAGCCCCAGCCCCGTGCCGCCAACTTGCGTAGATAACTTATTTTCAATACGCGAGAACTTTTTAAACAGACGCTCTGGGCGAGAAACCCCCACCCCCTCATCTGCTACTATAAGCCGTAGCATAGAGTCAATATGCACAATCTTAACCTCAGTCTTTGCACCTGACTCAGAATACTTTTTTGCATTTTCGAGCAAATTATCAATCACCATTCGTATCGCATTCTCATCAATGTATGCCCGTGTAACTGAATTTACTTTGCCGTCCAGTACCTGATCTGCTTTGCGGAAAATAGGCGAGAAATCTTCAATCGCTTCGCATATTATTTGACTGATATCAACCTCTTTTTGCGCAAGCTCCATAGTACCTGCATCTATTTGCGCAACTTTTAAGAGATTGTTGATAATTGTCAGTTGGCGCTCATTGCTTTCGTATGCTTTTTGAAGAAATGCGAGCTGGCGCGTAGTAAGTGTATCACCCCCTAAGCCATCGATCACCATGGCAAGATACTGCTTGATGGTTGTGACTGGTGTTCGTAGTTGGTGAGAAGCAATCGAAATAAATTCATCCTTGGTCCTATTTACTTCCATCAATTGATCAATTTTTTGTTTCTCTTGAGCTTTTCGCCCGAGCGCATAATACAATGCGCGCGATAAATTTTCGCCGGTGAGATTTTTCTTCACCAGATAATCCGCTGCGGCAAGACTCAATGATCTGCGCTCAATACCTTGATCACCGACGCCAGTGAGCAAAATAAAAGGTTCGTTTCTTTCGCGGGCATCTACTTCCTGGAGTACATCTAGGCCAGTACGAAAATCAAGACGATAGTCTATCAGGTATGCATCATGACGGGCTTCTAAGATTTTTTTTATGCCCTCGTCGCTCGATGACGCCCATTCGAGTTCGCACTTCGTTGCTCGCATAGATGCGAACAGACGCTTAATAATAAGATGATCCTCCTCATCATCATCTATAAGCAGTACTTTTATAACACTTGGAGTACTATTCTGCATCACCTGTAGGGAGTTCGACAATTTCAAACCAATAGCGACCGAGTGAAGTAATGACTTCCTGCAGGTTGCTAAAGGTGACAGGTTTCGTAATAAAGGAATTCACGCCAAGCTGGTAGGTACGAAATATATCTTGCTCCGCCTTAGAAGTAGTAAAGACAACCACTGGTATATTACGTAGATGCTCTTGCTCTTTGATCTCCCTAAGTGCCTCTCGTCCATCTTTTCGAGGCATATTGAGATCAAGTAAAATTATACCTGGACGCAGCGTTTCTTTATGCTCGTACTCACCTCGCTTCATGAGATAATCGAGCAGCTCTTCGCCGTCATTGACACGAACGAGCGTGTTGAGTAGCTTACTTGCTTTCAATGCTTTTTGCGTCAACAAAAAATCGTCATCGTCATCGTCTGCCATTAGTATTACTACAGGTTCTTTTTTTATACTCATCTACTCCTCATTTCCCTGGGGTAATGTAATATGAAATATTGTCCCAGTGCCCACTTGGCTTTCTATCATAATTGTACCACCATACCGCTCAATAATCTTTTTACATACGGCCAGTCCAATTCCGGTACCATCGAACGCTTGTTTTGTGTTCAGGCGTTGAAACACAGCAAATATCCTCTCCTTGTGCCGCTCTTCAATACCGATACCATTGTCTTCAATCAAAATACTATAGCCTTCGTCAGTTTTTTTAGAATATATCCTGACTACTGGTGGGTGATCTTTTGCATGAAACTTAAGTCCATTTGAGATTAAATTCTGAAACAATTGTCGCATATGTATCTCATCTGCAAGGACTGTCGGTAAGCCAGGTTCGATCTCTACCGTACCCTTTTCTTTTACAATGCGATCCTGTAAATCTGCCACCGCACCTTGGACTATGTCATTCAAATTGATGGGCCGTGGGGTCGATGGTTTTGTGCTCACGCGAGAAAATGTCAATAAGTCTTCTATCAAAGTACTCATCCGTTGCGATGATCCTTGAATACGATCTAAGTATTCTTTTCCGTCACCTAGCTTGTCACCATATTCATCCACAAGCAAGTCACCGAACGCTTGAATTTTTCGAAGAGGTTCCTGGAGGTCGTGCGAAGACACATAGGCAAACTCTTCAAGTTCTTTATTGCTCCTTTGTAGTTCATCTCCATATTCCCGCAGTTTCTCTTCAACCCGTTGCCGTTTCCTAATCTCCTTGCGTAGACCCTCATTGGTAAGACGTAGTTGAGACGTTCGTTCACTCACGCGCGATTCAAGCCGTGCCTGCTCTTCTTTGAGCGCGTGCTCCAGACGCTTGCGCATCTCGATTTCTCTCACAGAGTCATCGATATCAGTACAGGTGCCGTACCACTTAACAATGGTGCCAGTATCATTTTTGAAGGGGAGCGCTCTACCCATCACCCAACGATACGAATCAGTTGGTGCATGGTAGAGGCGGTATTTAATTT
>CALGUM010000020.1 GCA_937902295.1 uncultured Candidatus Saccharibacteria bacterium
TGGTACGCGAGCTGGGTTCAGAACGTCGTGAGACAGTTCGGTTTATATCCGGTATGGACGTTAGGAAACTTGAGAAGATCTACCCCTAGTACGAGAGGACCGGGGCGGACGAACCTCTGGTGTATGGATTGTGGCCACCTGCTGCATTGTCCAGTAGCTACGTTCGGAATGGATAAGCGCTGAAAGCATATTAAGCGCGAAGCCAACTTCAAGATTAGGTTTCCCTATGAGGACACTGAAAGACTATCAGTTTGATAGGCGCAAGGTGGAAGTACAGCAATGTATGGAGCTAAAGCGTACTAACAGTCCCATTGCCTTTTTATGTCCTTGCTACCTTATGGTAATGCTTGCATTACCTGCGGTGGTGAGGTAGACTTAACTAGTAATTGGTGTAAAGCACACCAACGTCAATTTAACAAAGACTCATTTCAATACGCACTCGTGTCCATCTAAGGACATCGAAGCAAGGCTTTTTGACCCACTCTAGTATTTTGAGCGCAAAGTGTCAGAAAAAGCCTTACTTCGGTGCCCATGGCGATGAGGAAACACCTGTTCCCATTCCGAACACAGAAGTTAAGCTCATCAGCGGCGATTATACTGCGCAAGTGGGAAACTAGCACGGTGCCGAATTATAAAAAGACCTTCCGAATAGGAAGGTCTTTTTCTTTTGGTGATGCTAGGTGGTGCTTGTGCTCGGTGCTATACTGGTTATGTATATATGAAATATCAACACTACCTCAAAACACTGGTACTACAACTCCGCACATTACCCAAGAGGTACTACTTTATAGCAATATTCGCCGTAGCGACTCTACTGTATGGTATAGCATTTGGCCTCAAGCAGCCTCTGGTATTTTCGTATGGCGGTGAGTCATGTGCGACACGGCTTAGTATCCTGCCGCAGCTTCAGCGCTCACCTGCGGACACAGAGTTTACTGTAGCAGCGAAGGGCGGTGTAAACGGAGTATTTGCAACAAAAGTGTGTGTAACCCCGACAGCGCACCCAGAGCAAGGTACGCGCTATGCGGCATTTGCGCCATTTGGCGGCTGGGTATTTCGGCAACAGTTTTCGGTGGAGGTGCCACAGCCACCAATGGCGAATATCTCACCGCTTAAAAAACCACTTTCGACGACACGTCAGCTCGAGCTGAAGTTAAATGAACCCGATAGGGTATTCGACTACCAAATAGACATTGCAGATAAGTCAGTCGAGTGCACCACGAACGAGCGCACGGTACGCTGTGATATCGTACCGCTTAAATTGGCGCAGGGTGAGCAGTATAAGGTAGAGCTGAGTAGGCAATTCGGCTCGACGCGCACGAAACTCGCGAGTGAGCAGGTAAAGACTCTGCCAGCGGTGATGCTCGCCAGCGCCTCCGTAGAGCCAGGCCAAGTGGTATATGCCAAGCCGCGTGAATTTACTATGGAAATGGATAAGCCGCTCAAAGAAGCAAGCGTGAAACTTGTCGCACTACGTGACGATACCACAGAAGAACTTGCTATAGATTCCACGATAGAAGAAGATCGTGTGGTGCGCGTAACTTCCGAGGATGAACTACCGCGCAATGCCGAGCTAGAGCTGCAGCTTGTGAGCGCGCTCGCAGAAGATGGGAGTGGACTCAACGATGCGGCGGTAGTGCCATTTCGCACCAGTGGTGGTCCTGAGCCGTCTGAGGTGAGCGCACGGGGAAGCAATGTGCAGCCAGGATCAACGATGACGATTACCTTTGATCAAGAAATATCGCAAACCCAAGACCTTGCTAAGTTTATACAAGTATCAGGTGCAGAAGTGCAGATGTCGCGCTCGGCTAATCAGGTGCATATTACGCTTGCCCGGGTAGACAAATGCGCTGATGTCGGTGTTACAATTGCGAAAGGATTTTTGAGCAGCCATGATGTAGCGCGGACGGACCCATGGAAACATTCGTTTCGCACCTCGTGCTATACGACATCGACAATCGGGTACTCTATAGGAGGGCGTGCTATTACGGCATATCACTTTGGCAACGGTGGAGAGGCGATATTATTCGTAGGGGGTATTCATGGTAATGAACGCAGCTCGAGTCTGATATTGCATGACCTAATCGAAGACCTTAACGCCAAAGCCCGTGACATACCGTCGCATCGCCAAGTAGTGGTGGTGCCAACAATTAACCCCGATGGGTATGCGGCGGGGTCGCGTAATAATGCGAGTAACGTCAATCTAAATCGTAACTTCGCCACAAGTGACTGGCAAAAAGACCTCCAGGATACCAATGGAGCGGTTGCGGGCGGTGGTGGTGATGCGCCAATGTCTGAACCCGAGACTCGGGCAATTGCAGCGCTGTCGCAACAATTAATGCCACGGTTTACACTCTCATACCATGCAGTTGGCAGTGTAGTGATTGGGAATCTTGCGGGGGATTCTTCGGCAAGGGCGAGCACCTATGCGTCTCAAGTAGGATACCGTGTGGGTACGGGTCGTGACGCAGAGATTTTTGACTATGCAATATCAGGTACATACGATGACTGGCTGATGCAGAAGCTTGGTGCGCCGAGTATGATCGTCGAGCTTGGGAGCTACACATATCGCGATTTCAACCATCATAAGTCAGCAATGTGGCATGTGATAACAGAATAAACAACCCGGCTCGATCCGACGGTACTGTATATTGTCATGTTATTGTCCTGCCAGGCGCTGTACAAGTGTATGATATTGACTTTTTACGAGTAATATGATAATGTGAATGGCATGAGCGAATCTTTTAAAAATAAAAACAGCGAAAATGAGTCATCGCATGAAGCGGATTTTTATGAAATACATACTGAAGCCTATAAATTTGCCAAAATAGTTCGACAAATTGACAAGTATCAAAAGGAGCCGGTGCCGCTGGGATATCCTGTTGTGGGTGGGGATGGAGAAATTTCCATTCTCGAGACCTCTTGGTCTTCTGAACCAGAAAAAATGCCACACAGTGAGCTCGAGCTATGTTCATACGTGGACAAGTCTGGTGACACTCACAGTAT
>CALGUM010000021.1 GCA_937902295.1 uncultured Candidatus Saccharibacteria bacterium
CGATGGTTTACTATTTCATCAACGCCACATGATGGTTTTATTCAAGTCACCACTCGTGTTACCAGCACGACATTTAAGCAAGCGTTGGCCGCTCTTGCAGTTGGAGATGAGGTACAACTCATTGAGCAGCCGGACGGCGATTTCGTTTGGCAAGAAAGTGATAAGCCGTTAGTGTTCATCGCAGGTGGCATCGGCATTACGCCGTTTTATAGCATGTTAAAAGCACGGGGTCATAGCGGACAGCCGGTGTCGGCAACGCTTATTTATAGTGGTCGAACTGATGAGTTACCATTCAAAGTGGAGTTTGAAGAAGCCAGCAGGCGACATCCAGAGTTTAAGGTGCACTATGTTATCGGAGAGCAGCTCACTACCGAAAAACTCACAGAACTCGTGCCCAATATTAGTTCGTCACAGGTTTATATTTCAGGTGCCGAGTCAATGGTGGAGGCCCTCGGTAAGCAATTAGAAGAGAATGGGCTTGCTAATGATAATCTCCATCAAGACTTCTTCCCTCACTACAACGAAGAGAGCTACTAGAAATATGACTTTTGGGACAAATTACGGTAAAATAGAGATATGAAACGAGTGTTCCAAGGCGCTGCTTACGTGTTCATGGTTTCAGTACTAAGCGTACTGTCCTTAGGTATACATGCAGCTGCCGCACAGACTATGAACATGGGGCACTCAATGGGTGGTGCATCTCATCAAGTAAGTTCATCGAATTGTCTTACTGCTTGTACTACGACAACTCTTCGCAAAGACGAGTTCATCAAAGATACCGAGAAAGACGAGGATGACAAGCCGCAGCCTCCATTTTATGTTCAGTTCCAGACATCACCCCTTTTGGCCCTTGAAGAAAAGCATAGTCAAGAGACAAGAGCTGCCGGGGATAGAGAACCCCCCCCTGGTGGCGTACCCGCCTACATTGGCTTGACCGTCTTTCGTGCTTGAGATTTAGCTGTTTACGTTTTACTAAATAGCTAAATTAGGAGTATTTTATGAATAAAAAGAATAAACAAATGCTTATTGCGGGGCTTGTCGCCCTTGTGGTTGTGGTAGGTGTTGCGGTTTTCGTGTTCCGTGACCAACTATTCCGAAGCGTTTCAGTCCAGCCGCCATCAGAGACGGCACAAGTCGATACAACGTCAGATACATACAAGCAATATGCTGCCATGACTGGCGAAACCTATGACCGTAATTTCATCGCCAATATGATAGCCCACCACCAAGGTGCTGTTGATATGGCGAAGCTAGCACAGAAAAATGCCAAGCACCAAGAGCTGAAAGATATGGCGAACGACATCATCTCGGCTCAAGAGGGTGAGATTAGTCAGATGACGGCTTGGCAAAAAGAATGGGGTTATCCATCGACAAGTGCCGACAACATGATGGATCACAGTGCTATGGGTATGATGGATGAGATGGCTGGTATGAACAGCGCCCTGGAGGGAAAGACGGGTGATGAGTTTGACAAAGCTTTTATCGAGCAGATGATCATGCACCATCAGTCGGCTATCGACATGGCTGCTCCTGGTGAGAAAAACGCACAGCACCAAGAACTAAAAGATCTTACCAAAGCTGTCGTTTCTGCTCAGACACAAGAAATCAAGCAAATGAAGCAGTGGCAAAAAGATTGGGGCTATGAAAATTAGAACCCTGCCCGCTGTATTGGCAGTTGTTATTCTTGGTTTTACTGGAGCGGTCATTGCTGCAAAGGCAAACAAACCACCGGAACCACCACGTCCAGGGGTTGAACAAAGTGACCACGGCCGTGAACATGTGGACAGCAAGAAGTATGGCGGCGACCAGCCGCCAACTTCTGGTGCTCACGCAAACCCTGTTTCGTGGGGCGTGTATGATACAGAAGTCCGCGACGATCAACTCATACACAATATGGAGCATGGCGGAATCTATGTCTCGTACCAACCCGATTTACCACAAGATCAAATTGAGAAGCTCAAAAAGCTGCTCTCTGAACCGTTCTCTAACCCAGAGTTCCAACCGAAAAAAATAGTGCTTGCACCAAGAGCTGCAAATAAATCACCTATAGAGCTGAGTTCGTGGCGTCGGAGTGAGTCGCTAGCAAGCTATGACCAGAAGAAAATAGAAGAGTACATAACGAGGAATCTGGGTAAAAGCCCGGAGCCACTTGCACAGTAGGCTGGAAGGTAAAGATATGCGAAAGATAGTTGTAGGAACGATTATTGTGCTCGCAGTCGGAGCGCAGCAATAGGCTGGTGGTTTTCACAAAACCAGTCAGCTTCCGCTCCAGAAAGTAAGCCGACGCCGTCAGCAAGTAAAAGTGAGAAACCGGCTAACCCAAACGAGCATAACTACATGGATACTGATTTTGCGAAGAAAATGATCGTCCATAATCAGCAGGGTATCCAGATGGCGGACATCGCGAAGAAAAAATGCGAGCGGCGACGAAGTTCGCCAACTGGCGGTACGTATGAGCGATGAGCTCACGAGTGACACCAAACAGTATACTGATTGGCTTACCGAGTGGAAAGAGACATATTTCAATCTGTCTGATTTTCCTGAGATGGAAGGTCACGATATGTACCCGACTCATCCTGGGATGGCAAGCCTCAGTGATCTGCGTGAACTTGAATCTGCTACAGGCAGTTCGGTAGATAAGCTATTCTTGCGCTTGATGATTACCCGTCATGAGGGTGCAAATGAAATATCAAACGCAGAGTATTTAAAGGGCATGCAGTTTGGTCAGATGATAAATCTCAAGAACAAGACCGTGAAAAAACAAACCGAGGAAATACAGACAATGAAACAATTACAAGCTAAAGGAAATTAGATGAGGTTATATGAAGAATAAAATATTTATCACTGTGATTGTCGTACTTGCGATTGCCGCAGCTGCCGTTTGGTATTTTGTGGTTTTTTCAGTAAAACCAGTACCTGAAGGGGCGCTAAAGACAAGCAACACGACAGTAGATGAAAAGAAGCAAAAACCCGCAAGCGATAATATATATGCAAACTTAAAGGGAGATGCTTTCGATGAGGCGTACATCGCTGACATGCTAGCTCACCACGAAGGCGCTCTGAACATGTCCGAACAAGCAATGGCAGTTACTGCTCATGAGGAGATTCGCACACTCGCAAGTAATATTGTACAGAGTCAAAGCACGGAACTCATAAAAATGCGAACATGGCAAAAAGAATGGGGCTATAAAGAAACGATGAGTGCTGGTCATGGTAGTCATGGCGGTGCTGGTATGGACATGGGCGGCGATATGGTGGAGATGCAGAATAAGTTACAGGGACTCAAAGGTGAGGAATATGATAAAGAGTTCCTCAAGCAGATGATTCTTCACCACGAGCAAGCAGTCGAAATGTCTCAATATGCCGCGACCAATGCAAAGCACCAAGAGATAAAAGACCTTGCAAGTGCTGTTATTAGCGCGCAGACAAAAGAAATCGAGCAAATGAAGCAGTGGCAAAAAGACTGGGGTTATTAAACTTCTGTTTTTGTTCGATCGGATACTTTAAAATCACGAATGACCTGCAATACAAGACATGGAACGAGCAATACGCCTAAGAATATCCACCACAACATGAAATAGCTGCTATTCATACTCGCTCCCAATGTTAAGCCATGTATGAAAATTGCCGCCATAGCGCAGGCTTGAAGTAAACCGACATACGGCCATATACCACGGGCAATGAGTTTGCTACGAAAATGTTTTAGGACATCATAGAGCAAAAATGTTACCAGTGCGGCTATCGCAATCACCACTGCCCACGCACGATACGAGCCAACGTAACTGACATAGCTTTCTGGAGGGAGTAAGCCGGTGTCGAGGAAGCGTTGCACCAAAAAAATACTGGGATGTATCACTATGAACAATAGAACTATATGTCCAGTCCACGTTGCGAATCGCTTGCTATTAGCAGGTTTGCCGATAGAACTTGCGACATAGTGAACCCACATCGTTGTCCATGCAAGAACCCCGAGTATAGGAAAGAATTGGTACATCGATGAAACACTCCCGGATAGTGTCATGAGCCATAAAGCGATGCTTACAGTAGATACTGTTCCAAATAAAATCCAGGTGCGATAACGTTTAATCAAATAATACACTACACCCTCATTATACAGGAGAAAGGATAATACTAGTTATGAAGAAAAACACAATCATACTCATTACGATCACCCTCTTACTACTCGCTCTTATAGGAGCAGGTGTATGGACACTGGCGAATCGCTCGAATAATCAGAAGCCCAAAGCGACGCAAGACACAACTGCTAATCAACAAAACAAAACGTTCACCATGGCCGAAATAGCCACCCATAACTCAAAAACAGACTGCTGGACAGTTATTTCAGGGCAAGTGTACGAACTTACCGATTTTGTAAATCGTCATCCAGGTGGCAATGAGGTAGTTCGTGCTTGCGGGATAGATGCGACAACTTTATTTACTTCTCGCACTACTGAAGATGGGCAGCCTATTGGTTCGGGTACACCGCATAGTCAAGTAGCTCAGGAACAACTTGACCAGTTAAAAATCGGTAACCTTGCTAAGTAGGTAAACTATGAATAATGATATAAATAGTCAAAGACGACTTATCGTTGATATTCTCGCAAGTAAATGGGTCATACGGATTATGTATACGCTTGGACACGATACAAAGCGATTTAGCGAAATCCACAAAGCTATCCCTGAAGCGACACAAAAAATGCTCACCGAGGCACTACGAAAATTAGAGCGAAATGGCCTCATTGACCGGCACATATACCCAGTAATACCACCGCAAGTAGAATATAAACTCACTGCTCTTGGCCGTGAGTTGCTCAAGTTAACTGATGCCATATCCCAATGGGCTGATACGCATGCAGGAGAAATAAAGCGCGCGCAAAAGTCCTACGATCGTCGTAAAAAATCGTGAAGCATAAGTTTTTTAAAAAATCATCAAACAAAATACAAGCCGTACGAACATACACATCAGTCACAAAATGATACAATAATAACAATATGACCAGTGACTCACTACAAACGATCGGACGTAAGTTGCGTGAGGCGCGCGAAAAACAGCACCTCACGCAGTCAGAAGTTGCAAGCGGCGCTAATATAAGTACTAATCATTACGCCCAGATTGAACGCGGTGAAGCGAATGCCTCTATTGAAACACTTGAGAGTATACTCAAAGTGCTTAGAGTGAAATCATCAAAAATTCTACCGTTTTAAGCTATAATTTTGAGCCATCTATCAATAGGCAATCTTGACTCTTGGCAAGTTCGGTGGCTGGACGCGAAAAGACGCTGTTTGTGACGACCATCGCGCGGTCACATTTGTATTTTTTGAGCGCGACGACTACTTGTCTCACAGCTTCAATGCCGACCAGTCCATTATAGTATTTGACTTGGACGCCCCACGCAATACCATCTTTTTTGGCGATAATATCGACATCAAGGTCATACTTCTCAGTGATACGCACAGTCGTATAACCCTTATCTTTGAGCCATGCAGCCACGAAATACTCAAACTCTAACCATGTCATAGCATCAAGTGGTTTGTTTGTATGAGCGATACGTTTGAGCCTTTGTCTCTGCACGAGTCGTCCAATAAAACGAAACATACCGACAATAGGGCCATAGAAGATGGATAACAATATGATGATAATTATACCGGCAGCAATAGTGTTGAATATGGCAGGCCCCGACCAACCTTGTAAGTACATCACTCCGCCAGCGAGCAGTATTATGATAACGATTGCGCTGCCGAGGCCATTGTTTTGAGAACGACGCGACATAGGAGGCCGCCTATTCGGATTGCTCTGAGTCAGTCTTGATGAATTGTTTGTAAAACTCATCGAGATCAGCTTCAAGAGGACTGTTTATATCACGCTTGCGAAGACTTTTCTTCCATGTCACCAAAAAGCGCACCGCTCTTTCTGGTGTAGCGTGTTCGGGGTCGTTCAACTGCATATAACGCAATACTGCGTCAATATCTTGCTCGTTGAGGTCGTAACCGATTTGCTCATCAACTTTCTTCATTACTCTGATTATATCATTTGTCATTTGCTTCCTCCTTTAATACAATTACTTCATTATCAACATACCGAAAACCAAGGTCTTCAAGTTTGTCGGTCAGTTTGATCAAATAGGGTAGAAAAGAGTTCCAGGTAATATCTACATGGCTCACCAGATTGAATATTAAATAGAGATTCATTTGATAAAATGGATCTCTATTTGTATTGATGTGCTCAAAATTTTGTGGTCCTATATGACTTATATGCGAGCAAGGGTTTACAAAAATAAGTACGTGAGAATAAAATTAAATGCCCGCACCTCAATACCTATAAAAGAATCGGAGCACGGACGTCAATACGGTCGAGCCAACTCTGCTCGAGGGTCATCCCGTGAAACAGACGGGCGACAAAGCCGCGAACCTGCTCATCGGCGAACTCTGCCTCGCTAGTGAAGTCTCGAGTAGGTTAGGGCGATCTCTCTAGCTTTTGGTAGACTAGGGTTAATAGGTTAGGCCACAGTAGGCTCCTCTTTATTTAGTTTAGGACGCCTACCTTTTTGGCTTTAAGGGGTGTTGCAGTAGTGATGAACTATTACGTTAATATAGACATATTAAGTAAACCTGATATAATATACTCAATGATCTAGTAATCAACTAGCTCATCAGCACTGACTCAATTCAAATATATAAATGACATCATGACATTGGAATCCGCGATCCCTCTACAGAAGACGGACTTACTT
>CALGUM010000022.1 GCA_937902295.1 uncultured Candidatus Saccharibacteria bacterium
CGAGTGTGCTGATTTTGAATGGGAACGGATACTCAAGCTTCAAGAAGTGTCAATTTGTCGTCCAAAGTTTAATGAAGATGAGCTAAAAGCAGAGAAGGGCAATGTGCGTAGTGAGCTGACAGGCTACCTCAATAACCACTTGCGGCTTTTGTGGCCAAAAGCGCAGCAGTTACTTGGCGAAGACGTCCTGACGTTTAACCAGCGGATCAAAACAATTTCACATGTGGCACTACAGGATATTCGCGAACATCACAAACGAACACACACGAGCAATAATCTTCGGTTCGTGATCGCAGGTAAGCTCCATGGTCGAAAAAGTGAAATTCGCCGTCAATTAGAGGCCTGGCCACTCGGAGAGGGAGAGCGATTTGAGGTGCCACACGATGAGCTGCACTCTGCGAATCCAACACTGATTCGCCGCAAAGAAGCTTCGAATATTACGTTCGGTTGGTCTAGTTTGGTGCCACGCGTACTCAATGATGAAGAGTTAGATGCCATGGCTTGCCTAAACCACCTTTTGACGGGTACGATGCACTCGCGGATCTTTGGTAACGCGCGCAAAAAAGGCGTATCGTACAATATCTTTAGTGACACAGCCGCCAGTTTTCATGATAGTAGCTGGGATTTTGGTGGCCAAGTAAATCATGAATCGGCAGGCGCACTGTTTACAATTATGCGCGATCAAATGCGACAAGTACTCGATGGTGAAATTACTCAAGACGAGATTGATAGTGCAAAGTCATATGCACTCGGCCGGCATCAGATGGGGGCGCAGACAGTATCGCAAATTAGTAATTTCTATACGGCACGCTACTTTGGCGATGGTATTGTAAAAGATTACGAAAAAGTACCAGACTCAATTACCGGTACCTCGCGTGAATGTATGATTGAGACAGCGAGGGAGTTCTTTAATGAGAATATCTGGGTACTTGCGGCGGTAGGTGGTGGCGAAAAAGAAGAAATCGTTCAGCTTAATGAGTTGCTCGAGAATCTGTACGTAAAAAAATAAGAGGACGCGTTATGAGAGTTGCGATTGCAGGATATGGCGTAGAGGGTGAGCAGAACTATCGGTACTGGGCAGGTCGTGGTGACGAAGTAACAATTATTGATGAACGTGAGCAGCTTGACCGCACAATTCCTGCCGGTGCACAGGTGCGTCTAGGCGAAGGCTCGCTCGATGCACTCGACGATTTCGACATGGTGGTACGAACTGCAGGGCTGTCTCCTGCAAAACTTGTGACTCAGACAAAAATCTGGTCAGCAACCAATGAATTTTTTGTACAATGCCCCGCGCCAATCATCGGCGTAACTGGAAGTAAAGGCAAGGGTACGACGTGTAGCTTAATTACGAGCGTGCTTCGTGCTGCGGGGTATACGGTGCATCTTGTGGGAAATATCGGTACGCCTGCACTAGAGGTACTCTCGGAAATCTCGCCAGATCATATAGTAGTCTACGAGTTAAGTAGTTTCCAGTTATGGGACATTGAGCGTTCGCCGCACTTTGCAGCCGTACTGCATATAGAGCCAGATCACCTAGACGTTCATGCAGATTTTGATGAATATATTATGGCAAAGTCTCGTATTGTTGCGTTTCAATCCAGTGATGACACCTGTGTATATCACCCGACCAATCAATGGAGTGAGCAAATCGCACGGCAACATCCGCATTTTTCTACAAACACAGCTAAGTATGCGCAACGTTCTGCCGATCCTAGTGCTGTAGCAACCGTTCGTGTAGACGGCGAATACTTTGTGACGAGCAGCGGTGACATCGTAGCACCAGTACAGTCGCTCATGCTGCCAGGCACGCATAATATTGACAATGCCTGCGCAGCGCTTAGCGTATGCCTCAACTATGATGTAACCCCTGAGCAATATGCACGAGGGCTGTCGCAGTTTGGTGGATTACCGCATCGTCTGCGTATTGTCGCGGAAAAAAACAGCGTAGTGTATTACGACGACAGTATTGCTACTACTCCAGGGAGTGCGATTGCAGCAATTGCTGCATTTAATGCACCAAAAGTACTCTTGCTGGGCGGATCTTATAAAGGTGCTGATTTTACTGAACTTGCAAGTACCATACGCGACTCTGATGTGAGACATGTGTTACTGATGGGCGAGGAGACAGGTCGCATCGCTCAAACGCTTGAAAAAGCAGGTGTATCTTCGTATGAGTATGTCGACGGCACAATGAACGATATAGTGCGACGTGCATCCGAGGTGGCGCAACCGGGTGACGTGGTGATCTTAAGCCCTGCGTGTGCTAGTTTTGGTATGTTCCGTGACTATAAAGATCGAGGCGATCAGTTTATTGCCGCGGTCGAAACGCTCTAGATGCTATACTGTCATGAGGAAATGAAGGAGAAAATAAGATGACGAGTTCGGCCAAACCACCACGCACGCCACCCAAAAAACCGTTGCCACACGATGCGGTCCGTCAGGCTCATAGTCTCCGTGATTACGTCGTATTGTGTGCTGGCATACTTGCAAGCCTTGGGCTTATGAGCTTGGTACTGACGACAAGTATCGGTGCATGGTTTTATGGGGAGGAGCTCCTTGAAAGTGGGGCAGAGTCAGCAAGTCCAGTAGCTGACTTCATAGGTAGCTTGATTACATACGGCATCGCTATAGGGCTTATCTTGGTAGTGCTACTGACATTTATCAGGATGATGCGTCAGCAGTTTCTCGGGAATGCCCTGCAAGTCGAGTATAGCGACTATGCGTGGTTACGTGAGTGGAGTAACAAAGTTGCAGCTGACCTTGATATGCCGCGTGTAGAAATTATGGTAGTGCAAGATCCAGTGATGAATGCATTTGCGTTTGGATTTGCGACGCCTTATACAATTGTCTTGCATTCGGGTACAGTCCGCTGGCTGACCCCCGAGCAACTAAAGGCTATTGTAGTGCACGAAATGGCGCACGTGAAATACCGCCATACACAAATAAGTACCTATCTCATGTTGCTGCGTATGCCCCCAGGGATAGGGGCTATTAATGGATGGCTGTTAGATTTCTGGAGTCGACGTGCAGAATATACGGCAGATCGTCTTGCGGTTGCGTATTTACGTGACACGTCACTTGTGAAAGAGGCATTGATCGGTGTGCACGTTGGTCCAGATGTTGCCTCGTCATTTAACGAAGTGGCACGCCAATGGCAGGTATATATGACAGATAGTTATTTTAATCGATTCACTCAGACATTTGGTAGCCACCCATTTTTGGTACGACGGTTGCAGTGTATCGACAGTTTTGCGACAGGTGCGTTAGCGGCAGAATCCACTCAGGCTCCATCGAGTCCTGGAGCAAATACATGAAACCTCTAGAAAAACGTCTCTTAGTGCTTTCTAAAGAGTTTCACGAAGCCTACGAGAAGCTTGCGATAGCTGATAAGCAGCAAGAAAAAGAATCTCTTGAGCAAGAACTGGCACATCCAGAGTTATGGAATAATCCCACCCATGCCACAGAAGTAAATAAACAGTTTTCGGCACTCGATACGCAGGTGCATCCATGGGTCACTCTTGGCGCGCAAATTCGTGATATTGAGGAGCTTATGGCGTTGGGGGACGATAGTCTGGCGACGGAGTTCGAAGGCCAATTGTCAGCTATGGAGCTGCAACTTCATGATCTCAAAAAAGCCTTGCGATTTACCGGGCCGTTCGATGAACATGATGTGATTCTTCGACTGAGTGCTGGTGTGGGTGGAACCGATGCGCAGGATTTTACAGAAATGCTAGAGCGAATGTACTTGCGATGGGCGGAGAGTGCAGGAGCAAGTACCACGAGTATCGAGCGATCCGCAGGCGAAGAGGCTGGTGTTAAAACAAGTGTTATGTCGGTGTCTGGTGCTCCACACCTATACGGGAGACTCAAAAGCGAAAATGGAGTGCATAGACTCGTACGTCTCAGCCCATTCAACAGTGATAATTTGCGTCAAACGAGTTTTGCGCTTGTTGAAGTGTTACCGCAAATTGATGCACCGGAGCAAATTGCGCTTGATGATAAAGACCTAAAAATCGATGTATACCGCGCTGGGGGTCATGGCGGCCAGGGTGTTAATACGACTGATAGTGCCGTACGCGTGACGCACCTGCCCACAAATATTGTCGTGGCAATCCAAAATGAGCGGAGCCAGATCCAAAACAAAGAAACAGCTCTCAAGATCTTGCGCTCAAAACTAGCCCAGCTCCAACTTGAACAGCATGCTGCATCAATCACCGACCTGCAGGCAGGAGAAAGTGCGAACTGGGGTTCTCAAATTAGAAATTATGTGTTACATCCATACACCCTGGTCAAAGATACACGTACAAAATACGAAGAGAAAGATCCGCAGGCTGTGCTTGATGGCAAGCTGGACGGATTTATTGAGTCGTACCTAGAGGCAGAAATGGGTGATGAGACAAAGACTTAGCGCTGTTTACAATAGCATGCATTGGTTCTCCGATGCAGATGCATGGAAAATATTTCGTCTCGCTGCGTTTGCCGAAGCCGCGACATGGATTGCACTCATAGTATCAATTATTATTCGTAATAATGGATTGCCAGGAGGTGACATTGCGGTTTCGATGGCAGGCACCGTGCACGGTGCAATGCTGGCAGTATATATTACGCTCATCTGCGTGCTTGCGCGCAGCATGGAGTGGGGATGGGTACGTGTCGTGAGTGGTTTGATTGTTGGTAACATTCCACTTGCGACTATTCCGTTCGAGCGAACAGTCGCGTGGTACCGTAAGGCACATCCCGTACAGGTGGCGGCGCCAGCTGGGTACGACGAAGATTAATCTATACCGCGGTCGTTGCACACACTAGTGCTTATGCTATACTATGAATAGTAATGATTCTGTTAGATCGGGTAACTAAAACGTACGGAAAGGTCGCCAAGCCGGCGATTAATCGCGTCAGTCTACATATCGAGCCAAAAGAGTTCGTTATATTAGTTGGTACCAGTGGTGCGGGTAAATCAACCCTTCTCAAGCTCCTCACTCGAGAGGAGAAGCCCAGTAGCGGCAAGATTGTGGTCGGGGGTATTGATTACGATAGCCTTAAGGACAAGCATATTCCTTTGCTGCGTCGAAAAATAGGGGTAGTGTTCCAAGATTTCAAGCTACTACCTCAGCGTACTGTGTATGAAAATGTCGCGTTTGCACTCGAGATAGCCGGTATGACAAATCGTGAGATAAAATCTACCGTGCCGAAAGTCATAGAGCTCGTGGGACTCAAGGGAAAAGAGAAGAGCTTTCCACGCCAACTATCCGGTGGGGAACGTCAACGTGTGGCGATTGCTCGTGCGATTGTGCGTCAGCCAAAAATTCTTATTGCTGATGAGCCGACTGGAAATCTCGACCCAAGGCACAGCTGGGACATCGTTAAGTTACTTGAAAAAATTAATCGCTACGGCACAACAGTGCTACTTACGACACACAACGTAGAAATTGTGAACAAGCTCAAGCGCCGCGTCATTACACTTGAACACGGTAAAATTACGAGTGATCAGGTTGCAGGGAGTTACAAGCAATGATGCGCAACAGTAACACAACAAGTGCAAAGGTCTTTGCACTTCGCAAGCGCCGTCGTCGTCAGTGGCTGACATTTTTGCGAATGTGTCGGTACGGCGTCAATAACTTCAGTCGAAATGCCTGGCTTACGATTGCTGCGACAGCTGTCATGACATTGACGCTCTTCGTCATACTCACGACCCTAGTATCTAGAAATGTACTTTTTGACAGTGTGTCGGATATACGCAATAAGGTAGATATGTCAGTGTATGTCCAGTACGATACCTCGCAAAAAGACGTTGATACACTGCGTCAAGCATTGCGCCAGGTAGAGGGGGTGACGCGCGTTACGTACGTTACACCGGATGAGGCACGTAATTCTTATGCTGAGTCGCAGCGCAATAACGAACGTGCGTTGGATGCGCTGAATCTTTCCGAGGCGCAGTTTCCAGGAGCGTTTCGTGTGAATGTAATAGATATTAATGACACCTCTGCGCTCGCGTCATTTACAGAGAATAATGAGTTATTTCAAGAGGTAAAGGATGAAAATCTTCCACCTTCATTTGCAGGAGATAAACGAGATGCGATTGAGACAATTGGTCGCTGGGCGAGTTTTGCCGAACGCATGGGTCTTCTTATAAGTGTCGTACTCGTCACTATTTCGTCATTGATTGTCTTCAACACTATACGTATGGCGATCTTCAATAGAAAAGAAGAGATCGAAATGATGAAGTTAATCGGCGCAGACAAAGCATTTATTCGAGGTCCGTTCGTAGTAGAGGCGGTAGTGTATGGATTTATTGCTGCGTTGATTGCGACGGCCTTAAGTGTAACCTCGGTGTACTTTGCACGTCCAACCCTTGAATCGTATGGTATTGCGGTAGAAGCAACCTACAGCTTTATGATTGTATATATAGGATTTGTCCTGCTTGCGACGATTGCGGTCGGTGCGCTGATAGGTGTTATTTCGTCGCTACTTGCGACACGCAAATACCTTAAAATATAGCGAAAGTTTTCGATACTATATTTATTGACATGATGCTTATGCTTATGCTATCATTGCTTGTATGATACTACGGTCCACCACACCGGTCTCTGGTTCGCTTGCGAGCAAAGCTGCAATCGTTGCATGCATTGTCTTGATGGCTGTAGCTATGCCAATATCTCTCGGCACAACAGTGTTTGCGACAAATTATGACGCTCGTATTGATGCTGCTCGGCGTCAAGCGAATACTAATGCTGCGACAGCAGAAGAAATTGGCCGCATGGCAGACAGTCTCCAGGCGGAGTTGAACGCAATCGAGGCACAAAAAAGAGCCATACAGGCACAGATTGTGCAAAGTGAAGAACGTCGAGACGGATTTATTCGTGACATAAAAGCAAGTGAGAAGAAAATTGCAGAGAACAAGGTCGCGTTAGGTGACACTATTACAAGTATGTACGTAGATTCTGGTACTTCAACACTCGAAATGATCGCGAGCAGTAAGACAATAGGTGATTTTGTCGATCGGCAAGCTCAGCAGACTTCAATTCAAAATAAGCTCAACGATACAATTGATACAATCAATAAGTTGAAAAAGCAGTTGCAAGATCAAAAGCAGAGTGTTGAGCGAGAGTTGCTGAATCAAACATCTCAGCGTGAACAACTAGCCTCAAAAGAAGCTGAGCAGGCAACACTTGTAGCTGAAACTCGTGGTCAGGAAGACAAGTACCGACAGCGTGCTCAGGAGAATAATGCTCAGGTCGACCGACTGGTCGCAGCGCAAGCCGAAGAAAACCGTCGCGCCGCAGCCGCAGCCGCAACCGCAGCAGGAGGCGGTATGAGCGGATCAGTTCCTGCTGGTGTAGCTGGTGGCGGTGGCTATCCAGGGCAGTGGGCGAACGCACCACTGAACGCATATGTTGATCCGTGGGGTCTTTATAGCCGACAGTGCGTGAGCTACACCGCATGGAAGGTTCATAGTACCGGTCGTTTCGTTCCTCATTTTGGTGGCATGGGCAATGCAAATCAGTGGCCCTCAACAGTAGCAAAATATGGAATTTCAAGTGGTTCGACGCCAAAAGCGGGCTCTGTGGCAATGATGCCTATTGGCTACTACGGACACACCATGTATGTTGAGAGCGTCAGTGCTGACGGCTCGACAATCACGGTAAGTGATTACAATCTCGAGTGGGATGGGCTGTATCGCACGTACTCACGTACGTCTGCTGGTCTTACATATATCTATTTCTAAAATTTGAGTACAAAATCTTATAGCGCACCTGATATGGGTGCGCTATAATGGTTATGATAAAGAACGGAGGAGCGAGTGGCATCATCAAGGCCTACAGTAGGTTCGAGTGCGTCAAATCATAGCCGACGCAGGCCCACACAATTTAGTACAGTGTTTGTGTCTACTGCGATTGCAGTATCGCTAATCATTGGATTTGCAGCTGGGACAAGAGGGGCAGATATATTAGCCCTTATTGGTGCGCCATTTGGGGTAGAAGTGTCAACAAAAACGCTTGACCTCAGTTCGCTTCAAGAGACCTATCGCAAGCTCGATGCACGTTTTGACGGCGAGTTAGATGCAAACGCGCTCATAGAGAATGCCAATAAGGGTATGGTTACCGCTACAGATGATGAGTATACCCAGTATTTCACTGAAAGCGAAGCAAAACAGCTACGTGATGACTTATCTGGAAATATAGGTGGTGGTATCGGTGCTGAGATTGGTATGCGAAACTCACAGCCGACAGTTATCCGTCCCCTCAAAGATTCTCCTGCCGCGCAAGCTGGACTTAAGGCTGGGGATGTAGTGATGGCCGTCAACGACACTTCTATGCGCGGCTCTACCGTTGATGAGGTCGTGCAGAATATACGCGGAAAAATCGGCACTACTGTGAAACTTGCGGTTGAGCGCGATGGTGAAGTCAAAGAAGTGTCGATTACTCGAGAAGAAATTGTCTCTCCAGATGTCGAAACCGAGGTTGTTGGCAAGGTTGGTGTGATTACCGTCAGTCGGTTTGATCGAAGTACTGCACAGAAGGTCCGCGCAGCAGCCGATGACTTTTTGAGGCAAGATGTAGAAGGAGTCGTACTTGATTTGCGCGGTAATGGTGGTGGCTATCTAGAGGCGGGAATCGATGTAGCGAGCGTGTGGCTTGAGGATAAAATTGTAGTCAGCGAGCGGCGCGGAGGACAAATCTTAGATGAGCGAAAATCAGCCAAGAATGCCGTACTTGGTACTATGCCGACAGTGGTGTTGCTTAACGCAGGATCGGCAAGTGCAAGTGAAATTGTAGCGGGCGCATTGCATGACCATGGCAATGCAACACTAGTTGGAGAGAAGACGTATGGCAAGGGTAGCGTGCAGGAGCTCATACCTTTATCGAGTGGCGCTGAACTAAAAGTGACAATCGCTAAGTGGTATACACCAAAAGGAAAGAATATTACAAAGCAAGGTATTGCGCCCGATGAAAAGGTTGAATTGACTAAAGAGGATATTGAGGCTGATCGTGATCCACAACGCGATAGGGCGCTCGAGCTACTCAAGTAGTGTGATCGCTTGTGCTTTTTGGTAGGAGTGCTACAATAGTGACATGGATGATAAAAAGAAGATACTTCTTGTCGAAGACGACACAACACTGGCAGAGGTGTACCGATCGCGACTAGAGCTCGAAGGATTCGAAACGCAAAACGTTACAAATGGCGAAAAAGCATTATCAGCAATACAGGAATATAAGCCAGACCTAGTACTACTTGATGCAATGATGCCAAAAATCAGTGGCTTCGATGTACTTGATATTATCAGGAATACACCATCAACTGCAAACACACGAGTAATTATGCTCACGGCCCTCAGTCAACCAAAAGACAAAGAGCGCGCCGAGAGCCTCGGGGTAGACGAATACCTTGTGAAATCCCAAGTCGTGATAGGTGATGTGGTCGCGCGCGTCAAGCATCATTTAGGTGTGCCGCTCGATAGTTAAGACTTTCTGTTACCTATAGTGCGATCAAGTTCCGTCTCGTCATCAATCTGATGGCGAGATTTTTTTAGAAAAGAGTCAATAAAATAATACTACCCCGAGAGCGGGGTAGTATATATGGGGCACAGTATAGTTATTTAACTAACACTTGAGTGCGAGGAGCGGTCTTCCCAGTAAAAAGGCCTTTTTTGACCTTCTTGAACTCAACAACACCATCTTTTTCAGCGTGAATAGTAAAATTCTTGCTGAGGTAGGTGCCGGGGCCTGAGATTTTATTTGAACCAGTTTGACGTACGAGAACTTCGCCTTTTCGAACTTGCTGTCCGCCAAAGCGCTTTACACCAAGTCGTTGACCGGGACTTTTGTGGATGTTCTTACTAGAACCACCTGCTTTAACTTTTGACATACACTACTCCTTTAGAGTTTCTATAAACAATCTATACCATTTTACGTCAGAACAAGAGATACGTCAAGTTTCTTGACCGATTTTCGTCAAAAGGGTACTATAAATGTAACTTGTAACAACAAAGGGGTAGGCAGTCTATGGGTAAAGACGATAAGGAATTTATCGCGCATGAAGAAGTCGATGCGGAGCGCAGCAACGATGTCTTGATTGATGCAGATACTAGTGACGAAAGTTACGATATACACGTAAAAACAGTCGCATCATCCGATGATGGAGTGAATAGCGCATCCGGTGCAGAGGAAGATAAGTTTGAACTAGGAAGTTTTGAACTTGGTAGTGGGCCTAGCGGTGACTCGCCAGATGTAGTCGATGAGTTCTCGAGCGAGTCGGGAGATCTAGATAAAGAGCTCGATAGGGTTGAAAGTATTGACACAGGGAAGGTGACCGAGCCGGTAGTGCCACACGAAGAAGCAAATCTCGACCAGGCGAGCGCCAGGGATGAGGCAGAGGCTGACGCGACACGTGCCGTGAATCTTGATCACAGACCGAGTGTAGATGACCGTGGTAGCTCTGATACGAATCAGCGCGCCGCTGCAATAGGAGCGATGTCGAACTCGCACCATGAGTTTCAGAAGCAGCATCAGAAACGACGTATCCTTCAAGTGCTACTGGCGTTGTTTATACTGGCGACAATAGGTGCATGCGCTGCGGCAGGTTTCTTCTATATGCAAGCTGCAGAGTCACAGGACATATTATCTCGGACTGACGCAGAGTTGCTCGAAGCGCGTAGTCAGCGGGATGCGATGCAGCGTCAACTCAACGACCAAGTGTCAACTAGCGGTGAGGCGGAGTTGATGTATGAGGTAATCGATGCATTAGAAATTCAGTATCCTGTCAATGATGCAGCTAGTAATGTAGTGCATGGGTACGGGGGTACAACGGCAGATGGCGTAACCTATGTGCACTTTACTACGCGCCAGCTTGCAGATCACCAACAGGTCAGTGATGGTAGGCAGGTATTTCCCTGTGGGATAGGTATGTCATCACCAATAACTGTCGTGCGTGGGAGTCAGTCACAGCTTGAGGCGCTTGGTGCGACAGAGCCGCTAAGTGGCCAGAAGCAACTTGGCACGTACTCGTATGCGCTATTAACTCCTCAGCAGCCATGTAGTGCAGAAAAGGCAAGCGAAATACAAGCTGCCCGAGCAGCGATTGCTGAGCTGTATACCTCATTTGAGGCAATTACGAGCGACGCGCAAGCTGGAGATGATGCTACGGTCGAAACACAAAATCCATAAGTATCACCAACTAGTCTAAAATCTGGCAACAATTGTTGTCAGATTTTTTCTATTGCGAGTAACTGGCGGGCTACAACTTGATCTTCGCGGTAGTATAGTAACTCTGAGTGACGTACTGAAGCGAGTGGCACCCGGCGGAAACCGTACGTTTCAAGTTCATTCACAAGTGGAAGGTGAGTGAAAAGGCCATCAGTGCCACGCCATGCCGGCACGCCGACACACAACTGCGTACCCGCTGCAATCTGAGAAGCAATATTGGTGAGAAATGCACCTATAATATGGTTACAATTGCCACGAACCTCTCGGAGCTTACTGGGTGAAGGCGGAGCAGAGAAAGGTTGTCCGAGGTAGGTTTCACAGGCGACAACATTAATAGGCTGCTTCCATTGGGCGTCCATTGCATCGGCCTGGTGTAGTTCAAAATGTGTCGAGGCGTGCAACGCGTACTGCGCCCATTCAAGATTAGTATGAGAATAGTCAATCATCTTCTCGCTCAGGTCGGTGCCATACGCATCATGCCCCAGTAGCATTGTCTCCTGTAGCAGTACCCCTGTACCGCAAAAAGGATCGAGGATACGAAGAGGTCTCGTAGTGTTGGAGCCGATAGCGATGTTGGCCATAATGAGGGCAAGTTTTGGGGGGAGCATGCCAACAAATGCATCACGTTTTGGTCTGCCTTGATCGCGAGCGGCTAAGGCGGTAATATTTTGCGCTCCAGTACTTTCTGCCACAAGCAGTGTGCCGTCGTCACCACCAACGATGAGTAGTTCGACCTTGTGAGGCGAAAGTCCCAGTTTATTATGATGGGAGGTCGCCGTGTTAAGTTCACTGGAGGCATTGGGAATACTGCGTAGACTCACGCCGTGTGATTTTAAATTCTTTTTGAGTGTAATTGATGTATGCTGCAAATCTCGCGCTGAAACTTTTACATTGTACGCGCTCATCCCAAGGGTGATTTTCTGTTCACTCCTTTTCCATTGCTCGGTATAATGTTGGATAATTTTTGTATGCACGCGCGGCCATTGTTTACTCGGTAGGCGTAAGATGACTCGACCAGCCTTTAGGGAGCCGCCCAGGCGTTGGATATCGGGCGGGCTCTCAATTATCGCGATATGTGCTGCATATCGCTTGGCGCTACCGTGTACTCGTTCGAGTTCAGCTAGGCCCAGAGATGCTTGTCGTCCAAGGATTGTAATATACATAATATCCAGTATACCACTAGTGTGCCTGCAGCGAGGGGCGTATAATGGGTAGTATGATAGGCCGTATTTCTGCAAAAATGTGGGTAAGTATACTGACGATCGCACTGCTCGCGGTTGTATTGTATGTAGCACGAGACGAAATAGGGACGGCGTATGGTGTACTTGACGAAGTAAACTTATGGATACTGTTACTACTCGTGCCTTTGCAGCTCGTGTCATATTTTGCCGCCGGTGAGATGATTTTTTCTTACTTACGAAAACAAGGGTATGTAAAGCACGTATCACCGATTCAGTTGCCTCGGCTTGCGCTTGAGATGAATTTTGTAAATCACGTACTGCCAAGCGGGGGAGTAAGTGGAATTTCATACATCGGATGGCGTCTTAAGCATTTTGGCGTGTCGGTGAGTCGTTCGACGTCAGCTCAGCTGGTGCGTATGGTAGCAGCGTTCCTCTCATACGGACTACTTCTTTTGCTCGCGGTCGTGTTGATGGCGGTAGACGGCAATATTAACAGATGGGTTGTACTTGCC
>CALGUM010000023.1 GCA_937902295.1 uncultured Candidatus Saccharibacteria bacterium
CTGGCCGGAAGTAGCGCGGATACCACGATGAATAATCCCAGCGGCGAGGCAACAGTAGATGAGCATGGCCGTGCACAAGCCGTCTCAAATCTTGAGAAATCTACGCCTTCGGCAGCAAATGGATGTGCAAGTCCACGGTTCGCTGGAGGTAATTTCGAGGAGACGCTCAAGGCCTATGCATGGTCAGAATACAAGGGCCTCGATATCGTGCCAACGGACGAGTACGCAGCCGCCGTACAGACGGCTCTTGGACAAGGGTTGTACGTAGGTGGTATACAACACCGCGGCATCGACTGTGGTGGATTCGTAACACTACTACTACGCGACAGCGGGTACGAATCTGGCTACAATTACGACGGTAAAGGTGGTGCGACAGGAACACAAGAAGAGTGGATGCAAGAAAACTGGACCTCGCTCGGTAGCAGTAGCAGTATCTCGGAAGCCAAGTTGCAACCAGGAGATGTTGCGATTAACTCTGGTCACACATTTGTGTATGTAGGTGAGGTAGAAGGATTTGGAGCAAACATTGCCTCCGCCTCACTCGATGAAAGAGCACCGATGGCCGATACACAGCAAAGTCCGCTGCAGCCAGGATATAATTGGTACAGTAAGTAACACTATGAAATATGATCTCAGTTATTACATAGAAAAATATCGACGACCTGCACTCGTTGCAGTAGCTTTGTGCGTGGTCCTTATATTAGGTATCGTCGCGTACCATCAAATCCGTCTTGCTATGGAACGCAGTGGCACCATCGCCGTACCTGTAGAGGTTGTACCACGAGACGCGCAGGTAACACTATCGAACGGCGACGAGTTACCAGGACGCGGCACAGCCTACATCGCCCCAGGTGAATATGAGGTGACTGTCAAAAAAGAGGGATTTGCCACGCAAACGCGCGACCTTCGCGTATCAGCCGCGGCCGTGCCATATATTTATATTGGTCTCACGGGTAAATCAGAGGAAGCAAAAGCATGGCAAGAAAGTCATACCCGCGACTATCAAAACCTCGAATTACTCACTGTCGCAAAAAACCGCGACTACACTACGCTCTTTCGCTCGGCCAACCCTATTGTCGAAATCCTGCCTATAAGAGACCCGTACTATACCATCAGTTACCGCAATTATGATGACACCTCTATAGAACTCGTTATATTTGGCACATCACCACGATACCGTGCGGTTGCCTTGGAATTTCTCCGTGATAAAGGGTACGAACCAACGGATTACCGCATCAGCTACGAAGGGTTTGAAAATCCACTAAAAGAGGAGCGTAGTGATGAATAGTGACAAACTTCGACGCGCCGTCGTGATCGCAACTGCGAGTGTAGTGGTACTCTTGCTTGTCTCCTGGCTATGGAGTTATGCGCTATCATTTCAATCTGTCACATTTGAATACGACGACTCGCTTGGCTATATCGAACTTACGTCTGACGTCACTGAGCCGCTCTATCCACCCGCTGGCGAAGAAGTACGTCTCAAGAAAGCTACCTACCACATGCAAACTATCGGCGATAACATAGAATCTAGTAGCGAGGATATCACTATCGACAGCACTTCCGATACACTTGGTATTGAGTTTACCTACAACCGCACGTATCTTGATTCACTCTACGCGGATGAAAAAGATGCGATACTCGCGCTCATTTCTACCACGTATCCTCAGATTGAATCGCGCTACACTATAACGCGCGCCGCACTTTATGGAAAAGGTGAGATATTCGGCGCACAACTTGTCGCTACTACCCCTAGTGATCATAGCGATACACTGCGCATTCTTCTGCAAAAGCAATCAGACGAGTGGCGTGTACTTTCGAACCCACCTACGCCGATCCTGAGTGCACCAGAATATCCACAGATTGATCCACAAATACTACGTACAATCAATCAAGCGCGTTAACAGCTGCACTATCAATACCTGTGTAGGCTGCGGTGCTGGTGATAAACATCTGGTTGTTGCTGCATTTTTCGGCTAGGCGTTTTTGGCGCTGCTCATCGAGCTCTGCAAAGACATCGTCGAGTAATACTACGGGAGACTGACCTGTCGATTCTTTGGCAACATCGACTTCGATAAATTTTAATGCCAATATGATACTGCGAATTTCGCCCCGTGATGCCACAGATATAGCAGGTGCGTCGTTAAACTCAGAAATAATGTCGTGACGATGCGGCCCTACAGAGGTAAATCCAAGTAGTGAGTCGCGGGTAAAGTTTGTATATAAATCGTTGGTAAGTTTCTGTTCGATACCGTCTATCAAGGTGTGAGAGTAGTGAAGCGACACCGCATCACGTACACCCGCAATACTATAGTAGGTGTCGGCCAGAGCTGTATTGATGCGTTCTATAATTTGCACACGGGCGCGGATAATTTCTGCACCATACTCTGCAATCGCTGTATCCCACACAAACATATCGTCACGCGTCACACCAGGCTGTTTAAGCGCCGCGTTGCGTTGCTTGAGGGATCTATCGTATTTTCGTGTGATCGCGCTGTAGGCGGGATTTATCTGCGTAATGAACGTATCGATAAACTGCCGACGACGAGATGGAGAGCCACTCAGAAGCCGTAAATCATCTGGTTCAAATAAAATGACTGGGTATTTTTTTGCCACTGGTAATCGATAGTTCGTCTTACTATCGATATCAAATTGTTTGCGTGCAGATAATTTCTGGCTGTTAAATTTTACGACGCGTGTCGTATCGTCTTTTAGTTTCATATCGATGCGCCACCACTCACTACCGGCCGAGAGAAATTCCATATCACTACCTCTAAATGAGGAACCTCGAAGCGCAATGTACAGTGCTTCGAGGAGGGTTGTTTTGCCGGAGCCATTTTTGCCCGTAATGACACTTACCCGTGAAGGAAAGTGAAACATCGCATCGCTGTGACTCCTTGTGTGTTGGACACGTAGTCCGGTAATTTCCATAACTCTAACTCTTTAGTGGCATAATAATATGCTTGTAATCCACATCTTTTACATCGACGGTGAGTACTGTCGGCGCAAGCTTACCAGAAAACCCAAAGACAACCGTGTCTCCATCGAGCACAGACAGCGCTTCGCTGAGATACCGTGAATTAAGTGTCACTGTGCCGCCGCCAGTAATTTTTGCATCCGCCTCGGAAGTATTTTCACCAAGCTCAGAGGCGATAGAATGCAGCGACAACGTACTCGCATCTTCGTCGGCACGAATCGTCACGCTCCCGCCAGAATCCCGTGCGAAGAGACCAGATATTTTCGTAATACGGACAAACTCAGTCTTTGGCAGCACCACAGTCGTCTCGTTTTTCTCTGGAATGAGCTGGCGATAAGGAGGGAAGTTACCGCTAATCAGCTGACTGGTTACTTCGGCTTCCCCAAGGCGAAAACGAACCTGTGACTCGTCAAAAAGTATTTCCACCTCTGCGATATCGTCACTCGTGGCACGAAGTACCTCTTGGAGGCTTGTAGTTGGCACAATCGCGGCCACTTCACTCGAGGTATCGACGAGCTTTCGTTCTGATAATCTATACCCGTCTGTACCTGCAAGATAGAGTGCGCCTTCGTGGGAGTGCCAATATACACCCGTGAGCACTGGCCGGGTAGCGTCGCTTGACGTGGTCACGATAGTCTGAGAAATTGCTTGTTTGAAATCATCCGTGGCAATACTGTAGCGCACCGCAACAGTATCGTCGATCACCGGAAGTTCTGGAAAATCATCTGCACTGAGGCCGTTGATAACAGAATTATACTTACCAGAAGTAATGTGTAGCTGTGTACCTTTTACTTGCAGTTCAATCTGGCCTTTTGGGAGGCTCGATACGAAATCAGTTACCAGGCGTGCAGGAATCGTGATCGCGCCTGGTTTGGTTATTTTTGCGCCGACAAACTGTGTCGACGATACTTCCATATTCATAGCTGCAACAAGTAGGCGAGTGCCGTCTGTTCTGAGAAGAATATTATTGAGAATTGGGAGCTGAGTTCGGCTACTGGCAACTCGACCCACTGCACTGAGTGCTCGGGTAAGATTTTCTTGAAGAACGGTGA
>CALGUM010000024.1 GCA_937902295.1 uncultured Candidatus Saccharibacteria bacterium
CTACTATTACCGCACATTACACCGGTGCACTCTGTGCTGACGGTACTATTTTTCAGAGCAGTCATGATTTTGGCGAAGCAATTACATTTCCGCTCGATCGTGTAATCGCCGGATGGACCGAAGGTGTCCCAGGAATGAAAGTAGGTGGTACGCGTCGACTTATTATCCCGTCCGAAAAAGCCTACGGTTCAGTACGTGCGGCTGCTAATATTCCGCCAAATAGTGATCTCGTGTTTGATATCGAACTTGTCGCAATCGAAGAGTAATCTCTGCTAAGAATTTCGGATTCGATATCGCTCGTATAGACATATAGCTGCTGCAGCAGCGACATTTAGAGACTCTACGGCTTCGATCGATTGTGGTATGTGAACTCGCGCGCTTGCAGCCGACTGCAGTTCAGGGGAGACTCCCCTGCCCTCGCTACCAAAAATCCATGCCACCGCAGAGGTGAGCGGCACCTCGTAGAGAGAGATACTGTCTGTGGCGAGGGTTGTCGCGTAGGTCGGTACGGTGGCTTGCTGTGTGACACTCAGTAGGTCTACGTGTTCGTAAAGTGTCATGCTAAACTGTGCCCCCATGCCCGCGCGCAGTGCTTTTGGCGACCACGCAGAAGTGCAGTCCGACGAAAGATAGGCTCGCGTGACACCAGCTGCGCTGGCGGTACGTAGTATTGTTCCTAGGTTGCCTGGATCTTGAATAGTTTCGAGTAGTACTGCATCGTGTGATACAGGCTCGACCATTGCTTGCTGTGGCAAAGGTATAACGAGCGAAATGCCCACTCTCGCATGCACGTCGCTGAGCGATTCGTAGAGTGAATCAGGTAGTTCAATACCAGTAATGCGCCGAGCCTCGAGTGTCTTAATAAGTGATATTACCTCTTGGTTGTCCATGGCTGAGGTGGCAATATAAAACATCTCAGCGTTTTTGAACTTACTCAGGTAGCTTTCGACAAGATGCGGACCGTGCGCCACTGTCTGTTGCACTTCATGGCGATACTTGGACTGAGAAGTGAGCTTGCGTAGCATTTTGACAGTATCGTTACTATTTGATGAGATGAGGCGGGAGGTCATTTAAATAGCCTCTTGCTGTGCTACGCGTAAGTCATCCTGCTTACTTGAGCGTAATAGTACATTGAAAGCGCTAAATTCGTCACCCAATTGCATGGCGTCATATGGTGTCATGGGGCGTGAAGTATACTCTTCTCCACCTGGTGCGGTGAGGTTCACTGACCGTATGGTGGCTTCGACTGCATCGCGTGCGAGGCTCGAGTATGAAATGTCATAAGTGGTGGAAATTGTACCCACATCAATATCCACTTGATGGATGTGGATGTTGGTCTCAATGCAGTAGGTTTCCGTCGGTTCTTCGTCTAAATGGCGCTCGTAGGAAAGTATAATCTCCTTTTCAACCAGAGGCCAGTGCCAACCTCCCCGACAATCGCTATCCATGTAACGAAAAGTTCTGTAGATAGAGGTGTGCAGCCCGTTGATAGATGCCTCATCTGAGTGCTCTGTGCCGATTGATGAGGGTACTTCCATAAGATCATCTGACATATCTGTGAGCAGTGCACATTCAATAGCAGTGTCTTCTGGTGTTGGGTTGTATTCTTTTCTCTCTTCGTATGGAATAAATCGGTTGAACTGCGATGTCATGATGCTACTATACACTATTACCATGAGTCACACGAGATGCCGAAAATTGGGCCACGTCGTATTACGCCAAGTTGTAATTATTTATTCTTTATCACTTCATATATACTAAAAGTAGTGAATTAACCAGAAAGGTAGTAGTCCCTCAATGCCCATGCCCGATCACCTGCTTCTTATGCGTCATGGCGAGTCAGAAGCAAACGTACTGATAGAGAAAATTACTGCCGACCCCACGAGCGTGGCGCGTGCGGATGATTACCACGATAGCCATATACGCCTCACCCAAAAAGGTATCGAACAAGCAGCTGCTGCCGGTGAATGGCTGCGCCTCAATGGATTCGCAACGTTCGATCGTTACTATGTGTCGCCCTATGCAAGAGCTCGCGAGACGGCCGGGCATTTGGGTATCCATGGAAAATGGATGATCGACGACAGAATCCGTGAGCAAAATTGGGGTGAATATAACCTTATTGGTATGGATGATATCGAGCGCGATAGTAAGCGGTCGCGTTCACTGTATACGCAGTCATATTGGTATTGGCACCCGCGTGGCGGTGAGTCGCTGTCGAGCGAGGTTCGTGCGCGGTTTACTCGTGTACTCGATGGATTGCACCGTGATCCCTCGAGTAAGCAAGTGTTGCTTGTGACACACGGTGCATACATGCAGATGGTTCGATTTGAAATGGAAAGAATGGTGCCAGAGGTATGGGAAGAGACTTGGAAGCAATGGAGTATCGATAACGGACAGATCCTTCATTATAGCCGCATTGATCCTGAAACAGGTGAACGATCCCAACGCGTGGAATGGATGCGTTCTATCAATCCAAGTGATCCATCTCGATCGTGGCATGGCGGCGCATGGCAAAAGCTGCAGAGGCAAACCTATACCGACGAAGAGCTACTCGACATGGCTGCGCGCCTTCCTCGGATGCTCGAATGAGAAAAGCCCCTTGGTTCACATTGAACCAAGGGGCGATATCACTCCTTTCTCATTACAAGAGGTTACCAGGCTAATTGCGACGGATGAAATTGTGGGCTCCATGTGGCTCAAATGGATCACGCATGTACTCCAGAAATCCATCTGGGTCCACCACGTAGTGCCCATGGCCAAAGCCGAGCGGACGATTGATACCTCCAAAGAATATATGAATGTAACCATCGGATGCTGCGCGCACGTGCAATGCGTCCAGATAGATTGACGCAACACCACTACTTTGAGCGAGGTCCCGATACATTTGCCGTTGTGTGCGTTGTGCCACGATAAGTTGGCGTGTTGTGGCGGAAAGCCGCGACCGTACTAGCTGACGCTGTCGGGTATGTCGCTGCACTAACGGGTCGCAATGACGGATCTCTTTT
>CALGUM010000025.1 GCA_937902295.1 uncultured Candidatus Saccharibacteria bacterium
AGACTGTGATGGGGGTCGTCACGTATTTGCCAAGAGCAGAACCACCCTGGGCAATGAATCCAGACGCGTCCAAGTTGTGCAGAGATGTTAGAGCCGGTACAAAACACGCGTAGTTGGTTGAGGAGGCACGTGTATTGGGATCCATTATCCCATGATTTACCTGGAGAGGCGATACGACTTTGGGTGCGATCAAACACTGGCACGCCAGTTGTTGGCACGTTCGAAGGCATTAATGGTCCGACCCGAACTTGTCTCAGTCCGTTACCGACAGAACCTTTGTTATTGAGACCCCAGCAGTACGATTGGCTATCGACAATTGCACAATGATTAAGAGCATTGACCTGAATATCGGTCACAAGTTTGTTCTGGAATGCAGGTGGGTTAATAAGAGTCGGTGATGCGTAGTAGCCTGAGTTATCGTTGCCATCGGCCATCCTGCCTTGTTTACGTTCGCCAGAACAATAGAGCTGCATATTGGCGATGGCACAGGTGATAGCGTTACCAGCAGAGACCTTTGTTACTGCGTTGCCTTGTGCGACAGCACGCTCATCGCCTGCTGCACTTACTGGAACGGACGCTTTTGTGGTAGCGGTGAATGTTTTTGATGCCACAGTTGCACCCGCATAGAAAAAGTCAACGCGGCCTGTTGAGTTGATAAGCAATTCGTCGTTAACTTCATTCACTGCGTCGACTTCATACGTGGAGCGCCACGCGCCGCTTTCGCTCAGTATATTGCTATCTTGCAGAGTTTCGCCTGAACAGCTAACGTCTGGCGTGAGGGTGCTCCAATCTTCAATTTGTGATTCGATACAGCTGAGTGCGTGCTGGATTCCGGCATCGGCAGCGCTTTTTGCCACGGCGTTAAAGTTTGTAGATTGAACTGCGCTGCTGGAGGCCGTAACATATTGGAGTGCCACGACACCCATAGAAGCGAGTATCAGCGAAAATACCACCAGTGCTGGGAGGATAAATCCAATTTGGGCTGAATTAGAGTGTGCTGCCACGATTTGCTCGAATCTTTGATGTAAACTCATTGTCTCGTCCACCTATATCTTTGTTCGTTGTGATTCTGATTTGAACTGTCGAAACCCCGTCTAGATCATTTTGAGTGGCGCCTGCATTATGTATGGTCGTGTTGTGTGTCTGTGCGCTTGGTGTGTCGTAGTACAGTATATCAAACTCAGTGACGTTTTGAGCGAGCATGACGTCTGTCTCTTTGCAGTTTTCGGAGGGTGTACTTGTAGCAGGGGGGTTAACACAAGTTCTAGTGGGAACGCTAGCGTGACCGGGGCAGTATGCAGGTGTGCCAATAGGCTGTACCGAGGTGCGACGATACAGTGTATTGTCGTGAAGGTAATAAATAATCGTACTATATTCATTCTCAGTTGTTGTTTCGTAGCCGAGCGCTGCAAGATCGCCAAATGCATTAGGGTCGGTCGACACGCAGTTGACGCCCGTAAAGGACGGGATGGAAACTCGATATAGAGGAAGTCGATTGGGTGAAACGCTTGTAAGGGAAGTGGAGCGTTTTTGGAGGAGTAGTGTGCGGCCTCCTGCTGTCGGAGGGTTGCCGCGGTGGCTCCAAGCACTATCGCTGCGATCAAGGTCGTCACTCACCGAACTGGTGATGAGAAATTTATTTGTGAGACGCAGATCGTCTTTTATCGTGGCGAGCGCAGACTGCGCTTCGCGGACTTGTTTGGTGGTTTCGATGGAGCGTGTGGCATTGCCTACGAGGCTCATTATCAAAGATACAATCCCTATAGTAATTGCGGACATAATGCCAATACCCACGATGAGTTCGACAACAGTAAATCCGCTGCGTTTATCGGACGTAGGTTGCATAAATCGCCTCTCCTTGTGTTCTGGTGAATCCATACGATACCCTCGATTCTATTTTTATGAGATCGTTGTCACAGCCAAGCGGAGAATAGGCGCGAACTTCTTGTATAGGTTCTGGAAGTCCGCGTAATTCTTGTTCTCTGAGAGGGCTACTGTTATCAAGCACTAGAGTGCCAGTTTTTGTTCCAGCAGAAGTCAAGT
>CALGUM010000026.1 GCA_937902295.1 uncultured Candidatus Saccharibacteria bacterium
CGTTGGTAGTCTCTAGATAGGAGCAAGAGGAGTAGATAAAACGTTTCTCGGTGTTGATGAGGTTTGATATACTAAAGCCATGGCTAAAAAAACACAAAAAAATACTTGGATACAATATGCATATAGTGGGTTCGTAGCATTTTTTTCCGGAGCTCTTTTTACTGCGCTGTTGTCTGGTAATAGGCTATTCGAAATCATAGGAATAGGTTTACTTGTGCTTGCGGGTGCGCTATTTGCCGCTGCATGGCGGACGCGCGAAGACAAAAGAAAGTAACACAGTATCTCTAGGCGCTCTCAGTATTGACAAATATGAGTATTAGTGATAATATATTATTACTAATTACATAAAACATACAAAACTCATGCCTGAACGTGTCACCACAGCAAATGGTTACGAGATAACCAACCCTACAGAAAAACTATCGGCTCAAGAATATAGAGCTGTTCTTGCGCAAGAGTATGGCATAGACGGGGCGAGTCCACAGGAAAGGATCACTCAGCTCAAGCAACTTTCGAATGAGGGTATTGCAATATTCATGGAATATATAAACAAGGGTGTGCAGGGTTCGGAGTATTCGTTGATAAATGAGAGTACTACTTTTATAGGAAATGTAACTACAATTCGCCCAGAAAATCGCTACGAAGTATTTACTGATATGATAGCATCAATACGTGAAGCGCCAGATACTGTGAACCCAGCGAGGGTTGCAGATGTTCTTGCACTTGGCGTGGTGTTACTGCATCCATTTCGTGATGGCAATGGCCGAACAGCTCGTATCATAGGGCTGACATTTCGTGACGATTTTGACGAAGTCAGATATACGGATATGTACAATACTGCCTCTGAATCTCGGGACACCGTCAGGCAACGAGGTGGTTATATGATCAATGGTTATGCGCCAAATTTTCCAGAGGGGTTTGATCAGTCCGATCCTGCCGCAGTGACTGAGTATCTAAGGAGACTCCTGTGGGAAGATAGCCCAGGTGCGTATACGAGTTGTTTCGATCAGCCTCCTCTTGAGAATCCTCAGTCAGTATTCTAAGCCTTAGTGTGAGCGAGACAGTAAGCGCATTCCTATTATGCCAGCCACAAAGCTAACAGCGATTACAGGAATTGCCCACGCCTAAGTTTTACGTACAATGCGCACCTAATTAATCCCTGTTCATCGTGTACTAGATTACTCTAGGACGGTTATTTGGTTTGCTCCACTCACCACCAACGACAGTCAGTCGTAGATGTAGGTTGTATAGCACAAGTACTCTTATTAAACTGATCAATGCCTAGAGAACATTCAAAAATATTAGCACTCTTGCTATGAGAGTGCCAATTTAGTATACTAATATTAAAGGAGATACGGTATGCAAACAGAGAATCACACTCAAAAACCACTTGAACAGTTTGGACAAGACTTTACTGCACTTGCCCGCGAAGGCAAGCTTGACCCTGTGATTGGTCGCGACGAAGAAATTCGTCGCTGTATGCAGGTCCTATCTCGTAGAAGCAAAAACAACCCCGTGTTAATCGGCGAGCCTGGTGTGGGTAAAACCGCCATCGTAGAAGGGCTTGCACAGCGAATTATCAAAGGCGATGTTCCACAAAGTCTCAAGGACAAAAGAGTCGTTGGCCTAGAAATCAGTTCGCTACTCGCGGGGGCGGGTTTTCGCGGGCAGTTCGAGGAGCGCCTGCAAGCTGTGCTCAAAGAAATTGAAGAAGCGAGCGGTGAAATTATACTGTTTATCGATGAGATTCACACTATCGTGGGGGCGGGCAAAGCTGAAGGGGCTGTGGACGCTGCCAACATGCTTAAACCTATGATGGCACGCGGTAAACTCCATCTGATCGGTGCCACAACTCTTAATGAATACCGACAGTATATCGAAAAAGACGCAGCACTAGAACGGCGTTTGCAACCGGTGTATGTGGGTGAACCTGATTTTGAAGATACGGTGGCTATTTTGCGCGGACTACAGGAAAAGTACGAGGTCCATCACGGTGTGAAGATCCTCGACGAAGCAGTGGTGGCTGCAGCACGACTGAGTGACCGCTATATTACCGAGCGTTTTTTGCCAGACAAGGCAGTGGACCTGATTGACGAGGCAACTTCGGCACTCAAGATGCAACTTGACTCAAAGCCTATCGAACTTGACCGTATGAATCGACGTATCATGCAACTGCAAATAGAGCAGACTGCACTCAAAAAAGACAAGAGTCCGACTGCAAAAACCCGCAAAGCTGAGATAGAAAAAGAGATTGAGCTACTTGCGGCGGAGGCATCAACGCTTGAGGCGACGTGGAACAAAGAAAAAACACTCATCGATAAGCTCAATGCAGAAAATGAGCGTTTTGAGGCAGCTAAAATCAAACTAGAGGCTGCAGAAAACGAAGGCGACCTCACGACCGCAAGCCGCATAAAATATGGTGATATTCCTCAGATTGAGCAAAATATTAAGGAATATAGGAGTCAGATTAATTCGACTCCTGCAGATCAACGTATGCTGCGAGATGAAGTGACCGCAGACGATATTGCGGCGGTCG
>CALGUM010000027.1 GCA_937902295.1 uncultured Candidatus Saccharibacteria bacterium
GATGGGATCTGTACCTCGTTTTCCTTGGCCTATAAACTATTTTGCGCGACTACGCACCACGCAGGTTAACACACTCTTCAAAAACGTGGCAGACAAAGAGAGGGTCGCATTTGCTCCTCTTGCAGAAGAGACAGGTCACTTGTTTGACAATAACCCCGAACTTTTCGCCCAGGATAAGTTTCATCCGAATGACAAGGGGTATGCTACGTGGGCAAGTGTCATCAATAGAGAATTAAAGAAACTACTTCAAAGCCATACTAGCGGTATATAAAAAGCTGCGTAATGTGCGCCGCATATGGCGGAAGACTCAGGAGGGTACATGTAATAGCGTATACTTTTGTATACTATACCCATGTAAGTACGTAGCACTCCTGCGCGGAATTAACGTTGGTGGCAAGAATAAAGTAGCGATGGCTGAGCTGAAGGCGTGTTTCGAAAGAACGGGTCTTGAAAATGTCTCAACCTATAGTAACTCTGGTAACGTGATATTCAACTCAAGCGAGACCAGTACCGTAAAGCTGGTTGCGCTATGCGAAAAAGCCATCGAAGCACAGTTTGGATTTCATGTCATATGCGTGGTGATACCGGCATCTGAGCTACTCGCATCACTTGAACATGCGCCAGACTGGTGGAATCACGGTGATGCGAAGCACAATGCAATTTTTGTTATTGCTCCAAAAAAGGCAGAGGATATTTTAGCCGAACTGGGTGAGCTGAAGCCACACTATGAACGAGTATCCGTGCATCACCCAATTATTTTTTGGTCGGCGCCGATAGAAACTTTTAATCGCACGCGCTATAGCAAGATTGTTGGCACAAAAGCATATCAATCAATCACAATACGTAACGCTAACACCACACACAAGATCGCTGCACTTTGCCAAGAGGCGTAAGTATATAGCAGTACCCATCGACTGTTGCTGAATAATTGAACAATCCGTTCATGATACACTAGTACAAGTGAAAAGCATTAGCGATACATTACACGAAAAATGCGCCGTTGTAGGTGTTTCTACTCGAGAATCTGGCAGTGCAGCCGCACATACTGCATACCGGGCACTATTTGCATTGCAACACCGGGGTGTCGAAGGGTCTGGAATTACAGCGACTGATGGCGGATCACTTGTGTCTGTGCGTAAACCCGGTATGGTGCGTGATGTATTTCATGAGCATGACATAGAAACGCTGCAGGGAAGTATTGCAGTCGGGCACAATCGTTACTCTACGAGTGGCGACCGCCACGCACACCAGCAGCCGGTGCTCAACGACTCAATAGGCTTTGCACTGGCACATAACGGCAATATTCCCGATACGGCGGGGCTTGAGGCCTATCTTCAAAAGCGCGGCTATATTACGAGTCAATACAATGATTCCGAGTTGTTTGGTAATGCGATTGCCAGTAAATTGCACGGAGATCGTGACGTAAAGGCAGCGATATCTGAAGTTAGCGCCATTACTCAGGGCGCGTATGCATGTGTGGTAACGCATGGTGGTAATCTGGTGGGATTTCGTGACCCGCACGGTATTCGACCGCTAGAAATCGGACGAATGAAACACGGTATTATTTTGGCGAGCGAAACATGTGCACTTGATACGGTCGGAGCTGAACATGTACGGTCAGTGAAGCCAGGTGAGATGGTGATTATTCGCGACGGTGAATTAGTGGAAGCATACCAGTATGCAGAGGCCGAAGAGCGTTTTGATGCATTTGAACTTGTATATTTTGCACGTCACGACAGCGTCATGTGTGGACAACGGGTTGATTCTGTGAGAAGGCGATTCGGCACCGAGCTCGCCCAGGCTCATGCACTTGGTTATGATAAGAATAATGTAATCGTGACAGCTGTGCCCGATACATCTGTGCCTGCAGCTGAGTCATATGCTGCGGCATTGGGGCTCGAATATCGAACCGCAATTATAAAAAATCGATATATTGGCCGGACATTTATGCAGCCCACCCAGACTTCACGCCAAGACAGTTTGAGACTCAAGCATACTATGATCCCAGAGCTTATTGCAGGCAAAGATGTGGTGATGATTGATGATTCGATTGTGCGCGGCAATACCCTGCCACGACTGGTCGCACTCGCGCGCGAGCTTGGCGCCAAGTCGGTCACGATTTTGATTGCTTCCCCGCCAATACGCTATCCAGATTTTTACGGTGTCGATACACCGAGTCAAGATGAACTGATGGCAGCACATATGACAGTCGAAGAAATGCGCAGTACTATTGGTGCAGACTATTTAGGATTTTTATCGGTTTCGGCGATGGTGCGGGCTATTGGTGTGCCGCGTGGTAACTTGAACCTAGCCTCTTTTACGGGCGAATACCCGATTGACATTGGCAAAAATCAGGCGCATGTACAGTCCTCTGTCAGCACTGAATATGCGGAGTAAAATTTAGTCTGACGGCGCTTGCATGCTATTGTGGGCACCGCTCCCTTTGGCTATAGTACAACCATAGCAATACTAAGCGATAATGTCTGGGGGCGGCACGCCAATCCATGGAGTGGCTGGACACGGGTGCTCGCAATGCCACTGCTTGCGGTAGGTTTATTTCTCCACAGTTATTGGATTTAGGCCTGGTGATAGTCTGGCTTATTATTAATCCTTTTGTATTTCCACGCCCAGTACGTGTTAATAATTGGATGAGCAAAGGTGTCATTGGCGAAAAAATGTATTTTGAGGGTGGAAAAAAGTTGAGACGTGATTTGCCGACACTTTTGAATCTTACTAATGTCCCGCTATTTATCGCATTTATCTATTTTGGATGGCAGCAAGCACTCGTTCCTTTAATCCTTACAGGACTGCTTGTCATGGTTATTAAGTTTTGGTTTATTGATCGAATGGTTCGATTGGTGGACGACAGCCAAAGAGGAGTCGTTACGCCCTCGTAGACTAACAAGAGGTATAAAGGGCCCGTGGCTTTTTATTGGTATAATTGTAGAGATGAAGAAAATTCTATTTGCTACAAGTAATTCAAGGAAAATTGAAGAAGCGCACAAGACGCTAATGCCTTTCGCTATCACTGTTGAGCCCATAAAGGTAGATATTGATGAAATACAGAGTCAGGATTCATCCGAAATTACAACCTCAAAGGCACGCGCCGCTTATGATAGAGTCAAAAGCCCTGTAGTTGTATCCGACACAAGCTGGGATGTACCAGCGCTTGGGGGTTTTCCTGGGGGATATATGAAAGATATCTCATCTTGGTTCGACGCAGAAGATTGGCTAGCACTTATGTCTCGTCACGAAGACAAAACAATACATTGTCATGAACACGTGGCATATTTTGACGGTACTACGATGCAACACTTTGTAGCTAGCTATACAGGCTCTTTTGTAGGTGAAGCGCGTGGCCGCATAGACAAAAGCGAATCAATCGAGCAAGTTGTCACACTGTATGGGGATCTTACTATGGCTGAATATCTAGAACTCGGAAAGATCGCTTCGGCTGGCGAAGTGCTAGAACATTGGCGTCAATTTGGTGAGTGGTTTACACGACAAGTCGAATAGTACAAGCACTAGGCGGTAGATGAAGCGTTGTGAATGTCCTTACTTTGAGGTGTATGTTTTATTGATCTTGTGATGTTTTTCACAAACTGCACGCATTCAAGTTGGTACGATGGGTATATAGCAATAGGCGCTAAGGAGGTTCCAATGGACGCACATAATAAAAGCACAATGGCAAATGTAGTAGGATGGATCGCACTCATAATATCGATTATTGCCCTCATCCTCGCATGGACTGCATTTAATAATACGAGCGAAGAGAACTTGGGGGAGATGATTCAGAACCAGATGCAAGATACGATTCAGATTGAGCAGCCTCAGCAAGATGGGATGAACAATACCATGAATGATACACCAAATGACGGAGCTGTAACTCCTGGTACAGGCGGTACAATGAATGATGATGCCACGATCCAAGATGAGGAAGACGCGGTGATGCCAGAAAATACTAATTAGTATATCTAGTAGATAGGTTCGACAAAGACACTCCGCATTCGTGGAGTGTCTTTCTATTAGGTTGTGCACCTAAGCACAGCGGTGACGACGGCAATAATGCGTATCCTATAACATAGGTAACCTCGCCTATTTAGGCACGAGTATAACAATTTGTGCAGTTTGGTGATATTTATCACAATATGCCTTTCGCAGTGCGTATACAATGCAGATATAAACATAATGAAAGGGAATACACAGTATGTTAAATGTTATCGCATGGATCGTAGTAGGTGGACTTGCTGGTTGGATAGCATCAAAAATTATGAAAACTGACGCTTCAATGGGTGTCGTGCTAAACGTGGTAGTAGGTATCATCGGTGCCTTGATCGGTGGATGGGTAGTTAATATGCTACTCGGTGCTGATCCAGAGATATTTAGTATCGGCGGATTCTTGACTGCAATTCTTGGTTCGGTCATCTTGCTTGCAATCGTACGAGCCTTAACTGGTCACCGACCTACTTCTGCTTAAATAAGAGCAGAAGCCTCGGTGTGTACATAAGAAATCTCAGCCCACACATCATTCCCC